>CAZDLH010000048.1:0-10038 GCA_964505925.1 uncultured Burkholderiales bacterium | reverse complement strand
GCGGTCCATTCACCGTAGTGGGCGGTTTCAAATAGAATGGGAGTCCCGTTTTCATCGGTCACTACGATCTCCCGGTCGATCCAGTTCGTTGCGGCGTGGAACAGACGCAAGCGGAACGTATCGTCTCCAGGTGAAGTCACGTCGTCGAGGATCTGTGCGACTCGAAGATCTCCGAACTCACCGTAGAACGCGATCGTATAGTAGGCGTTCGGCTGGTCCGCATACATGGCGTACTCAAAGACCATATCATCGCCGTCGAAGAGCTCGAAGCTCACATTCCCAGGCTCTACACTCAGGTATCGAGTGACATCTTCAAAGCCGAACTCGGTCTCTGCAACCTGTCCGTTCACTCGTAACTCGACCTCCGGAAAGTCCGGCATCAGATGGGCCACCCGAACATTCATTCGGTCCCCTGCCGGGGGGCGCGGGTCCGGAGTCGGCGGGAAAAAATCATCGGGATTAAAGCTGCTACCGCAACCGATAGCCGTAATAGACATCAGCGCGATAAACAGCAAGAAAATTCTGTTCTTCATATATCCTCCATTTAGGATGAGATACCCAGGGGTTCCTGGATAGCCGTCATTTCTAAGCTAGGAGGAAAGAACCTCCCCCTGAATAACGAAACCCGACGAACATCCTACCGTTTAATACAGGAGGGTTCCGGGTAGCAGACAGCTCCTTAGTCCAGTCGGAACGGTGCAGGTAGGGAGATGGCCCGAACGCCCCAAAGGGGACGAGATGAGCCACCCCAGCCCCTTCGACCCGGCACCCACCCCAGAACGGGAGCCCGCAGACTCGGCCGCCTCTTCCCCGACCGCCTCTGCAGGGGAGGTCGCCCCCCCGGAGGAGCAGGGCTCTGAGCAGCCCGAGAGCCGGTTTCTCCTCGAGGGCTTAGCCCATCTCGAAGTCGGGGACCTGGTGGAGGCCATCGGCACTTACGGCGCCGGTTTAGCTCAGTATCCGAACAGCCTGAGCCTACGGGAGAATCGAGCCCGCGCCTGGATGTTGGCCGGACATCACCGAAGAGCGCTCACCGATCTAGATTTCGCACTGGAGATGGCGCTCGGAGCGCTCGAGGACCCGCAGACCGCGCTGGTGGTCCCCTCGGCCAGCGGGATGGACCCAAAACAGGCCTTGGAGCAACGATACCGGGACCTCCGCTGCCTGGCCACCCGCCTGGAGCTAGCCCGGGGGGTCTGCTGGGTCTACACCGGCTCTGAAGAGGCCGCCGACAACGTCTTCTCTCGTCTGCTGGGAACCACGAAAAGCGAATCCGGACCGAGCGGCTCGGCGAACCTGCTGGACGCTCACCTGGAGGCCGAAGCTCGCTGCGCTTGGGCGGCGGTACTGACCAGCAGGGAGGCTCTACCCGAAGCCTACCGGGAAGCCGCCGCAGCGGCCCGGCTCCTCCCCGAAGATCCGAAGTATCGAAGGCTCGTAGAGCGGCTGAAAGACCGGATGACGGTCCAAGCACGAAACGCGCAGATCGAGACTTTAGAGCAGGAGATCTCCGAGCATCTGGCATCCGCTCGGGCCGAAGAGGCGCTACGCCTTCTGCGAGAGCTGCGCGATCTCACCGGTGAGACGGCCCAGCTCCTGCAGTGGTTCGGCGCCGCCTACCACCAGTTGGGTAGGTACGAAGAGGAGCTCGAGGCTCTGGATCGTTCGTTCGAACTCGACGGCAACGAGGTAGCGCTCTTCAATCGAGCCGTCTGCTACTTAAAGCAGGAGCGCAAAGAGGAGGCTCGCCGCGATTTCCGAGCGGTCGCCGAGCTGAGCCGAGAGCGCAGCACGGTAGCCTACGCCAAAGCGATGGTCACCCTCTTGACCCAACCGTCGAAAAACTGAACCCCGACGTTCACTTTAGACGCGAAGCCTCCGAGGCCTCATCGGAGTCAGTGTGCGAAAAGGCCGAGGGTCTCCTACCAAGAGACGCCTTGCCACGACTCGTACAGCTCGTCGTGCAGGAAACTGGTGGGCTGACCTTTGGCCAGCGCTTGGGCTGGGGCCCAGTCCGGTACCGCTCCCGCGCAGGGGCGAGCAGCATAGAGCCCGGACAGCGGTAGGGAGATGGGAGCCGCCGACCCAAGCTCGCTCGTGGGGGGCCCAGCGCCTAAGCGACCGATGTGGCTAATGCGGTTGATGCGGGTTTCGATCGGGTGAGCGTTCATTCCCAACACCTCCGTCGAGTGCGAGACGCCCAACATCCGGCCGTTCAGTTTCTGCCGTTCGAGACTGGTGAGCGTGTAGGAGCAGCGCTGGAATCTCTTACCGTTGGACTCTACGACCGCGGGTTTAAGTCGGGAAACGGACGAAAACGATGAACAGGTCAATGGAGATCCTCCTGAGGAAAGTGTCGATCCAGATAATAGACGTCGTATCCCAACCTGCCAGCACCCAATGGCACAAGTATACCCCATACTAGAGTATAGCGTCTAGGAAGATCTCTCTTTTTTTGGCCATCTTTCACTATCATCTTTTGGTGGCGTCGTGACGTTCTGTTAACCGTTTTGGGCCGGAACTAGCGTATTCTGAGAAGGTGAAACACCCAGGCGATCGGTGGGGCTCCCCGCCGGTCCAGAAATGAGATAATCCGATATGAATATTCAGACTCAAGGGGCCGCGGCGTACACCCCGCGCTACCCTTCGGGAGGCGCCCCAGAAGCGCCCCTAAAAACTGAAGGGCAGGCAGCGGATACGCCTGCCCCCGAGCTGCAGGTGCGCGCCGATCAGGTCGACCGAGCGGATCGCTACGACGGCTCCCGGACGCTAGGAAACTACGTCTCCTCGATGGTCACGGGCGCCGTAGCAGAGACCGTGGACGCCACTGTGAAAGCGCTGCCCCTAGCCGCCAATGCTGTAAAGAACCTGTGGAACGCCGAAACCGTCGGTCCCAATCTCAAAGTGCTGGGGACGCTCGCTGCGCTCCCCGGTGCTGGTCTTACCGTGGTGGCCGCCCCCTTCTACGGTGCCGGCACCGGGGTAAGCTCCGCCAAGCGCGCTATGCGAGGTGAGCGCGGACCCCTAACCCAAGACGTCAGCGGACAGGTCGCCCAGAAGCGTTTCCCCCAGGGTGAGGAGAGCACCTCGATGAGCTCCAGCCTGATGCGGAGCTTCGATAAGCTGGGTGCCCAAAAACTGCGCGAGGGGGAAAAGCCCAGGGATATCCCGCTGCTCAGCCCGCTCTTCGCCCTCGCAGGAAGCGTGATCTCCGGTGCGATCTCCGGGGTGGCCGGCGCTGTCGTAGGCTTGACCGCCGGAGCGCTGACCGGCGCCAAAGAGATCGGGGGAGCGCTGTTCGGCGAGAACCAGGGCCTCGGCGACCGGGCTGTACGCGCCGGTGCCGGCCTGATCACCCCGGTGGTGATGGGCACATCCTTGGGCTGGAACGGACTGAAAGAGTCGATGCCCCGCGGGTTCTCCGACGGTTGGAAGCACGGCCCCATCCAGCCGGTGGCCGATACTATTCGCTCGACGGCCGCTCTAGCGGGCGCCGTCTACAAAGAAGCTTGGGAGCGCTAAAATCATGAACATCGCAGCATCGAACCCTAAGATCCAGACCCATCGAACGGCGCCCCAGATCGCCACCCCCGAGCTTCAGCCGGAAGTTCAAGCCGAGCGCAGCCCGAACCGCGACCTGGTGGACCGGATCGTGGACAACACCTATCTCGGTGCCAACTACCCCGCTTCGGCCGTGGGCGGCACCCTAGCCGGCGGTGCCGCCTGGGTGGCTCAAGGACCGAAAGAGACGGTGAAGAACACCGCCGCCGCCGTATCCGGACTCTGGAAAACCGAAAGATACGGGCCCACCCTAAAGACGCTCGCCCTAGCTGCAACCGTCCCCGCGGTGGTCGCCGGAGGCGTTCTGGCCGCCCCCGTAACCCTGGTCACCGGACTGTTCCGCGGCGCCGGACAGGTGGACGGGGACACCCCTCGCCAGTTCACCGTGGATAAGGCCACCAGCCACTCCTTCGATAAGACGAGCCAGAACCTCAAAGAGATCAGCTCAGAATTTCGTCAAGGAATGAAAGAGCTGGGCGACTACAAGCTGAGCGAAGGCGAAAAAGCGATCGACATCCCCCTCATCAAGACGGCCAAAACCTTAGCGGTCGGTGCGCTCGCTGGGGCTGTCGGTGGAGCCGTCGGACTGGTCTCAGCCCTCACCGCCTTCGCCACCGAGACCGTTCGGGGAGTAGGTAGCGCGTTCGGGAATGACGAGCTCAATGCGGGCCAGAAGCTGTTCGCTGCCACCAACTCGGTGGTCGGGGCCGCCGTTCACGGCACCTCCTACGGGGTGCGAACCGGTCTGGCCACCTTCGGAAACGCACTGACCCAGACCTGGGACAAGGACTCGGTGGGTGCCGGCGTAGGGAGCATCATCAACAACGTCCGTGACGGAGTAGCCGCCACCGTTGCCCCCGAGCGGGTTCTCCTCGAGGAGCGCCCCCTCCAAGACTAGCGCGTCTAAGCCTTCGATACCGACCGACGAGATAGCGGTGTTCCGAAAACTTCGGAGCACCGCTCTTTTGTTAACCGAAGCTCCTCGGTCCGATCCGAGAACCCTTCAGACAACCCAGCGCGCAACCCGGCTCACCCAGCGAGCACCTCAGACTCGACGAAGCTCGCCAACCAGGATAAGGATTCCGAGCCTTTCCTCGAGAACCCACCTCGGATCGATGCGCCAAACCCAAAACGATACAGAACTGCCGTGGCTGCGTAAGCCCGACGGCCAGATGCGGCTCGTGGGAGTCGAACTTGAGCTCGCTGGGCTTGGCCTGATGGAGTTGGCTCACCTCATACAGCAGGTGGTGGGTGGCCGGATCGAACAGCAGCACGAGTACCTGGCCTCGGTTCGAGACACCTCGGTGGGTACCGTGCGGGTGGAGTTCGACGCCACCATCTTTCGAGAGCTGAAAGTTCGCAAACTGATCGACGACCTAACCACCGATCTGGTGGACCACGACGACCGCCGGGAGGTAGAGAAAACGCTGGCCCGCCTGGCTCAGCAGCTGACCCCTTTCGAGCTGGTTTTCGACCCGCTGCCCGTCGACCGTCTTCACGAGCTAGAGGCGATACGCTGGGCCGTGGGGCTGCGGGGGCAGGGGACCGGGAGCTCCCCGTTGAGCGCATACGGCGTGCACTTCAACGTGGAGGCGCCCGACCTGGAAGTGTCCACGGTGCTGGCCTATCTGCGGGCCTTTCTGGTGCTGCAAGAGAAGCTAAGGACGCGCCACCGCGTAGACCTGACCCGCACGCTGTACGGCTTTCTCGAGCCCTTTCCGAAGGAGTTCGCCCTGCGGGTGCTCGACGGCCGGTACCGACCCGACCGCAGGGAGTTCCTCGAAGACTACCTGGAGGCCAACGCCACTCGAAACCGCCCCCTGGACCTGTTGCCGCTCTTGTGCTACTGGGACGAAGGGGTGGTACGCTCCCGACTCCCCCACGAAAAGATCACCCCCCGGCCCGCCTTCCACTACCGACTACCCAACAGCCGCGTCGACGAGCTCGACCGGAGCCTGCAGCGCGAGTGGCGAGTCTGGCTCGAAGTCGAGCGGCTGGCCCACGATCCCCAGAGACTCGCCCGGCTGGCCAAGCGCGAGCGTCTGCGCTTATCGGGCCCGCTAAGGTTCTGGTACCGCCAGCTCAGTCGGAGTCTAGACTTCTCCCGGCGTCCGGTGATCGCGGTGACCGGTCCGGACCGGGGGGGGGTGCCCGCTTGGCTCTGCACCCGACTCGCCGTCTGGCGCGCCGGCGGTCGGGCCCTTCGATTCACCCCTGACCGTTATCCCCCGGGGAGCCTCCTCCCCCCTTTCGACGGCTTGATCTTGGGGGGCGGAGCCGACGTCGACCCCGGGCGCTACGGCGAGGAGCTCCAGGCCTTAGTGGCCAACGAAGAGCGGATCCTGCAGCCGAACCGCCGGGAGCGACTCTACACGATGCTCTTGGCCCCTTTCATCTTTTTCGGTCGCACCCTCTTCTCGCTCAGCGCCTCAGAGGTGGACCTGGCCCGGGACGAATTTGAGCACCGCTGCTTGGAGAGGGCTCTCGCCGAAGGGATGCCGGTGCTCGGCATCTGTCGGGGCGCTCAGTTCCTCAACGTCCATTTCGGAGGTAAGCTCTACGGCGATCTCTCCAGCTACTACGGGGACGTGAGCAAGATGAAGAGCGTCTTCCCCAAGAAACGGGTGGAGCTGTCCGCCGGTTGCAAGCTGGAGGCTCTCCTCAAGACCCGCAGCCTGTGGGTCAATAGCCTCCATAACCAGGCCGTCTCCCAGCTCGGCGACGGCATCGAAATAACAGCCCGGGATCGCTCGGGCGTGGTACAGGGGATCGAACACCCGGACTACCCCTATCTGATAGGCGTCCAGTGGCACCCCGAGTATCTCCCCGTCTTCCGGCGCCAGCAGCGCCTCTTTCGAGGTCTGGTCCTACAAGCTCGAGAGCATACTCGCCGCGGACGGTAGAGCTTATCGCTGCGAGGTTCGAAAAGTGGTACTCTGTCTCTATGTTCACAGAGGGACCGGCTCGAATCCTTTACAAAACGGTTGAGCACAGAGCCGCGACCCGCCTTAAGAGTGCATCGTCGGGCGGGGCCCTGCTAACCGAGATACTGGTCTGCTTGGCCTTGATGATCCCGGTGGTAGCTCTGCTGGCGGCCCTGTTCCCTTACTCCTACTCGGTGGACCAGGCCGCCTGGCGCAAGCGGACCGCCCAGACCTTGGCCACCTCTACGCTCGAGCAGTTGAGGGGGCAGCCCTTCGAGGAGGTAGCCTCGGGCAGTCGGGAAGAGCAGGTCGGCAACGTCGTCTACCGCCTGGAGATCCGGGTGGAGCCCGACGGGGACAGCCCACCCCGAGAGAAGCTCGTGAGCTGCCTGGTGGAGTGGGATCGCAAGAACGGAACCGACCGGCTCGAGCTGCAGACTCGTCTGGCTCGCCTCTATCAGCAGAGCCGATAGAGCGTCTCGGCTACATGAACCCTTCTACCATCCGCACCAGAGGCAGCAGACAGGCGATGGCGATGAGCCCAACCAGGATACCCACGAAGCAGACGGCCAGCGGCTCCATCAGCGCCTCTAGCGTCTCCAGGTCCCGCTCGACCTGCTCCCGATAGAGCCTCTCGGCAAACCCGCAAGCCTCCACCATCCGGCCGGTCTCCTCACCGAGGGCCATGAACTCGATGAAGGTGCGGGGGAAGAGCCCGCACTCGGCCAGCGCCTTAGAGAAGCGAGAGCCGGCGTGCAGGTCCTGCACCACCGACCGGATCTGAGCGCCCAGCCCCCGACTCCCCGAAGCTTCGGCGGCGAGCTCTAGACTGCGGTCGAGCCGAACGCCTGCGTCGAGCAAAACCGCGAGGCTGCGCACGAACCCGAGCACCGAGAGCGCAACCATCAGCGGTCCTAAGGCAGGCAGACGGTACAACAGGTCCTCTATCGTTCGGGCCAGTCCCGAGCTCACTTTGAGACTAGCTCGGAAGGCCCAGGCCGCTCCGACGATCCCGAGCGCCATAAGCCAAAACCAAGCCGAGCTCAAGACCCGAGCCGCGCCCATCACCCAGTGGGTCAAAAGCGGCAGTTCGATCTGCGACTCGGTGAGCGTCTGGAACAGATCGTTGAGAAAGAGTGGTGGCGCCGCCACACAGCCGCCCAAGCAGAAGACAAAGACGAACAAGGGATAGGCGAAAGCCGACTGGATCCGCCCCCGCATAGCCAGCAGCCGCTCTTCGTGTTGGGCTAAGCTCTCCAGCAGCACGTCGAGGTTTCCGGTCTCCTCGCCCACCGCCACGATGGCTCGCTCCACCGTCCCGAACACCTTGGGGAAACGCCCCATGGCCGTCGAGAGTCGGCGCCCGCCCGTCACGTCAGCGCTGAGGCGTTGAGCCACCGCGCCCAGACTTCGGGACTGCTGGGCGAGCACGTCGAACACCCGATGAATTGGAAGACCCGCGGTGAGCATGACCGCCATCGAACGAAAGAAGAGAGCGCGGTCGATCGGCTTCACCCGCGGACCCGCGCCGAGCGCCCGGCTCCGGCGTCGCGCCCGCCATCGATCGAGCTCATCGGGAGTGAGCTTGGCAGAGGGACTCGAGGCTTCGGCCTCTCCCTCGCCCTTCGGCGTCTCCCATGCGGCCCGAACCTGAAATGCGGTCGCGGGCTCGTGCGGCGCCCTGCGCTCCAGTGCCGCCCCCACCAGGCTATCGAAGGCCTTAGAGCCCTTCAGCGCCATAGGTTTGGGCGGTGCGACCCCGATGCGGGGGAGCTCCTCATCCTCGAGCGGCTCCTCTTCGATGGCCTCTAGGTACTCGGGGAGAAGCGGGCCCAGGCGCTGGTCTAAGCGACTCACCAGTCCGTTGAGCCAAGCCAGCTGTTCGGGCGTGAAAGCCGCGATCATGGAGACGGTGTCGGCATAGACCAGCCCCACCACCTTATCTTGAGCCTTTAAAGGGGCGCAGATCACCGAGCGCTGCCCGATCTCCCGTATGCTTTGACGAACCCCGAGGCCGTGATCGGCGAGGGCGTCCGAAAGAAACAGAGTCCGCCCAGTGCGCCGGACGCGCCGCAGAATGGCCCGGCTGACCCGATCGGCCAACAGCTTGTCGGGCGGCGTACGTCCGAGCGACGCTTTCAGTTTGAGCTGACGCCCCTCTTGCAGAAAAAAGAAGAGGCGATCGGCGGTCTGCAGGTTCTCCTGGGCTTGACTCAGAGCCGCTTGCAGTAGCTCATCTACGCTTTGGCCCTGGAGGCTCATAGGAGTCCCCTTAGCTCGGTGAACCGGCCTACGAGATCCGTGGGGCGGTCCTCCGGGCGCTTAGCCAGCATGGACGTCACTAGCTGGTCGAACTCCGGGGGCAGTCCCGGTGCGTACCGCCTCAACGAGGGGATCTGGGCGAAGGTGTGCGCCGTCACCACCTCCACCGGGGAGTTCCCGTCGAAGGGGACCGTACCGGTGAGCAGCTCGAAGGCGATCACGCCGAGAGCGTAGACATCCGAGGCCGGGCTCGCCTGCCCGCGCCCCTGCTCAGGGCTCATATAGTAGGGGGTCCCTAGCACCTGCCCGGTGGTGGTCAGGCGTTTGTCGGATTCGAGGATCTTGGCCATGCCGAAATCGAGGATCTTCAGCTGGCCCGCCTCTCCCACGAAGATGTTTCCCGGTTTCAGATCGCGGTGGACCACCCCCTTGCCGTGGGCGTACTCGAGGCCCTCGGCCACCGCCACCAGGATCTCCAAGGCCCCAGCCGGAGCCATGGCCCCGTTCACCAAGAGATCGTCGAGGGGACGCCCGGGAGCGTACTCCACCACCAGGTACGGAGCGTCCCGGAAGGTGCCGAACCCGAAAGCGCGCACCAAACGGGGGTGGTTCAGGTCGCGCCCGATGGCCAGCTCCCGATCGATGCGAGCCAGGAGCTCCGGGTCTTTCAGCTCCTGCTTTAAGAGCTTGAGCGCTACCCGATCGCCGTAGTCGAGATGCTCGGCGAGATAGACCCGAGCCGAGGTCCCCTCCCCCAGCGCTCCCATGACCTGATACCGATCCACGGTGCGCCCGACGAGCTCAGGGTCGAGTTCGGCCAGGCGCTCCTCCGCGACGCGGGCTACGCGTTCGGCCTCCCGCCGAAAGCTCTCGTTGCTCCGCCGCCAGCGCCAGAGGCGTAGCCCCAGCCAGCCCCCGGTCCCCCCCAAGGCTAGGACCCCCCCGAACACGAGCCCGTAGCTGCGCAGCGGGCGCTCTTTAAACTCCTGACCCAGCCGGAGCATCGCCCCTTCAGGCTCCATCTCGAAGCGAAAGGCCCAGCGTCCAGGTCGTTCCGCGGTGGCCGAGATGAGCTTCAGTTCGTGCTGCTCAGTCCGAAAACCGGGGGCCTTCAAGATCACCGGCAGGGTCATCGCTCCCCGCACCTGCACCGTCCCCCCGTTGCGCACCGGATCCCCTTCCCGGTTCGGCCCCCCCGGCGGAAATATCCGGATCTCCGCCTCTGCCGGCTCCACCGAGATGATCACGTTCTTCGCCGATGTGTTTACACCTTCGATCAAGGTCGAGGTGC
>CAZDLH010000047.1:0-10046 GCA_964505925.1 uncultured Burkholderiales bacterium | reverse complement strand
CAGCGATCTCCTGGATCTGTTATGAGCGAGGCTTTCTTTCAGTGGCTAGAAGAGCGCGAACTGGCCCGGCCCCAACTCGATACCGATGGACTGATCGCCATGGCCGGGGGGCCATCGGGGCTAGCCGTGGTAGGGGTGGACGTGCTGGTGGGCTTCTGTCGGCAAGGCCCCCTGGCTAGCCCTCGGATCGCAGCGCTGATCCCGAGCTGGGCTTCCGTCTTAGAAGCGCTGATCGGCGCCGGGGTTCGCACTCTGTATTTCCCGAGCGATACTCATCCGCCGGACAGTCGAGAGTTCGAGAGCTTTCCGCCCCACTGCCTGGAAGGCTCCGAGGAGTCGGAGCTGGTCCCGGAGTTGGCGAATCTGCCCGGAGTGCGACCGGAGCAGCGCATTGCGAAGACCTCGATCTGCAGTCTCACCGAGACAGCTCTCGGCGAAAGCCTGAAAACTAGCGGCTGTCGGGTGGTGTACTGTTTCGGCGACTGCACCGATCTGTGCGTCTTTCAGCTGGCCTCCGGCCTTCGCTCGCTCGCCATCGCCCGCAACCTCGACTGGCGGATCGCGGTGGCCGCCAACCAGGTCGAGACCTACGATCTACCGGTCGAGGAGGCCCTCCAGGTCGGTGCCCTCCCTCACCCCGCAGACCTACTGCACCGCCTCTCGTTGTACCAACTCGAGCTGCAGGGGGTAGAGGTCTTTCGTACCTTGACAGCCTCTCGATCGGCGGCCGACTCTTCCCCCTGATCGCAGGGCGCTCATCCAGGGCGAGGAACGGATCCGATCCGAATGGGATGAGGAGGCGCCGTGTCCGTACTTACCAGAGACGAAATTTTCCGAGCTATTGAAGACGGGCGGATAGAGGTCGAACCGTTCCATCCTCAGTTCGTCGGTCCTGGCTCGATAGATCTTCATCTAGGGAGCCAGTTCCGGGTCTTCCAGAAGCTGCATCAGATCTATCACGTGACCGATGAGGCCGACTTTCAAGAGATCACCAAGCTCGAAGAGGTCGAAGACTACTTCGTACTGATGCCGGGGGAGACGGTACTGGCGGTAACCGAGGAGCGGATCAAGCTGGCTCCTTCGCTGTGCGGGCGTCTAGAGGGGCGCAGCCGCTTCGCCCGCCTCGGACTCATGGTGCACATCACGGCCGGATTCATGCAGCCCGGTATCAATAACCACCAGGTGCTGGAGATCAGCAACGTTTCGAGCATCCCTTTGGCCCTCCACCCGGGCACCCGGATGTGCCAGTTCATCTTCGAGACCTGCCTGGGCGAAGCTACCTATCAGGGTCGTTTCGCCGACCAGTCAGTGCCGTAGCTCTGGCTCAGGCTACTCTTCGAGGAGCTCCGGGGCGAAGTAGAGGAAACCGCCGGACGTGTTGGCCCGCTGAGAGAGCCCAAGGATGGCGGTGGAGTGGGTGGCTTGGGAGATCTCTTGCCAGCCACCGGTGTGCGGGATGGCCGTTCTGATCGGGCGATCGGTTCCGGGACGATAGATGGCGTAAGAGCTGGAGCTGAGCGGATCCGAGCGCAGGTAGTAGGTCCAGTGTTCCCCGTACCGCTTTTGGGCTCGGCGTTTGAGCTCTAGGGCCCGGTCCGGTCGCTCGGCCAGTAGGGCCCCTTTGAACAGTCTTCTCTCGAGAAGCCGAGCGCTGAGATCCTGTAGGATCGGGTCCGCGGCTTTGCGCCAGTTTTTCAGTGCGTGGAACAGGTCGAAATCGTCTAGATCGAGGAACACTTCCAGGAGTTCGGGCGGGGTTGGGTCCAGCGGAGCGCCCCTTTCGATCTCACTGGCGCGTTCGGTTCCGTAACCGAAAATGTCCCGCAGGCTCGGCGACAGCCAGAGCGCCTCGGGGCTTTGTAGGAACAGCTCGCGCGCTCTTTCTAGTACCAGCTTAAGCAGGAGCTCGGCCGAGCGCACCGCTCGGTGAAGGTAGACCTGCCAGTACATGAAGTATCGGGAGAAGAGAAACTCCTCCACCGCCAGGACGCCCTTCGGATCTACCGCCAGCACGTACCCCTCCCGGGCTTCGGTGAAGAGGTCGTCCTCGGCTAAGAGGGTGGAGAGGGGAACCAGAGTGTCGAGGATCCGTTCGCAATCGAACAGACCGTACTTCACCCCCGTGTAGAGACTGTCGCGCTGGAGATAGTCCATGCGATCGACGTCGAGCTGCCCCGAGAGCAGTTCGGAGAAGACCGGCTCCCGATATCGGTTGGTCAGCATTTCGCAGACCGTGGTGGGGCAGCAGTCGAAGCTCTCCAGCACCTTGGCTAACGGGCCGGCGATGAGAGCCTGTCCCAACTTCTCGTGGTCGAGACCCACGAACGTCTGCTCGAGGGCGTGGGAGAAAGGCCCGTGTCCGATGTCGTGGAGCAGAGCTGCAGCCAAGGCCGCCCTGCGGGTGTGGGGATCGACCTCCAAGAGCTCTTTCGCTCGCCACCGTTGAAGGACCTGATGCATGAGCCACATCGTTCCGATGGCGTGTTGAAAGCGACTGTGCTCGGCTCCGTGGAACACTAAGTGGCAGCTGCCCAGCTGGCGGATCCTCCGGAGCCGTTGGAACTCGTAGGTGTCGATCAGGGCGGCGATCAAGGGGTCGGGCACGACCAGCGATCCGTGAACCGGATCGCGGAGCGTCTTCTGTTGATGGGACATCTGTCTGTGGGGATGCGGGCCCGCGTCTCTGGTTTCCTTCCGCCCCGTCAAACCTGGATTCGTGCCGCTTTGGAGGGCGGCTAGGGAGGGACCTGTTCAACGTCGAACGAGCAGGCATCAGACGAGGCGAGCTGCCCGAGCCTTCCAGCTCGGAGGGCGCCTGCGGAGGAACGGGGCGCCTCCGGGATGAAGCGCGGCTTAGGCGAGAGTGTGAGGGATCAAAATCGGTTTTCAGAGTGCTATGATACGGTTGAGGCCCGATAAGGTCGAAGTCACCAGCGAGATAGTCGCAAAGGGTTCTCGTTTTTCTGAGCCGATCTACTGCCTTACACCGAACCGGACGGGAAGAAACTCTTACGGGTGAGTGCTCAGATCGCGGAAAGACTCGAGCGGGTGCGCTCTTATGGCGAGCGCCGCTTCGCCTTAGGGCCCGGCGTCGTATGGTCCTATACCCCCGAACTCGGTACCGGGCTGAATTTCCCCCTCAAGCGCCTCGGGTATCGGGTTCGCCTGTCGGGACCGACCGGGGCGGTAGAGGCCTTCCTTACCTATGTGAACCCCACCGCTCAGGAGCAGGAAGCGCTCTTTATGTTCCCTCTCGAGCGAGACGTCGTGCCGTTGAAAGTGAAGGGGAAGTATGGGGATACCGTCCTGGAGTCGCGGGTGGGAGCGGCGCCCCCGGAAGACGGTGACGACCTACGCGAGGTCGTACCTCAACCGCTGGCCAACCTGTTTCAGAGTGAAACCGAGCGGATTCTGGCGCTCCCTCTCGGGATGGTGCCCCCCGGAGCCGAGATCAACTTTCAGATCATGTTCGCCTGCTTCAACTCCGAATCTGGAGAGGACGGCTGCGGCTTCTCTTTTCGACTTCCGCTAATGGTCTCCCAGTCGCTGACGACGCTCCGAGAAGACGACGCGGAGTCTCTGCAGCTCGCGCCTGGGCTCGAGCGCGGAGCCCAGGTAGCCATCTCTTTGCAGCTGGAGGCCTCCGACCTTAACCCGGGTCGGCTCATCACTTCTCAGCCGTGCGCCATAGCTCGAAACCCCAACGGCGATATCGCGGTGGAGTTCGACCGCCGGAAGTCTCTCGAACCGAGGGATTTCGTCTTCGACTATCAGCTCTGGAACGAAGACCAGCCGAAGGCCTGGCTCCGAAGCCAGGGTCGGCACTTTCTTTTGAACTTCCTACCGCCGGCTGGGCTCGATCCCGATTTTCCCCGGCGCATCGTCTTTTTAGTGGACGGTTCCGAAGAGATGAAGCGGCTCGGCGTCGAGCGCGTGCACAGCTGCATCGGACAGGTCTTGAGAAGCTTGGGGGCCGCGGACCGCTTCGCGCTAGTGGCCTTCAATCGCGATGTCGGGGGGTTTAAGAACGGAGACTTCGTCGAGCCGAGCTTGGGAACCGAAGCGTTGGACTGGCTGCACGATTTCGACTTTAGCGGAGTGGCCGATCTCAAGGTGCTGCTGGAGCGGGTCGTCACCTTGCCTCGGCAGCCGGACAGCGTCCTTTCGGTGGTGGTCCTGGCCGCCGGCCGGCTGGGCAACGAGCCGGAGCTGTATCGCGTGCTCCAAGGGGCGCGGGAGAACCTGCGGTTGGTGCCGGTTCTCTTGGGGCGCAACGCGGATGCGCACTTCGCCCGGGCGGCCTCCAAGCTGACCGGGGGCCGCGCCTTCCGGGCTCTGACCGAAGAGTCGATCTCCCGGGTGGCCGATCGCATCGTGGAGGAGACTCGGCGCTCCGTTCTGGAGGTGGTCGGGCTCCAAGACCGCGGACTAGGGTTCCAAGGAGACAGTCTGACCCCCAAGTACCCGTGCGGACTGTCCGCCTATCGGCCGATCAATATCATGGGCCTGCACACCAGCCAAGGGGGCGTCGAGGCCGGCGGTAAGCTCTCGGCCGGAGGGGCGTGGAGCGAAGTGGTGGAGATCAAACCGCTGTTCCACAAGGTCCTGCCGCCGATCTGGGCTCAGGTCAAGGCCCAAGAGCTCGACGATGAAGCCCGCATGCTCGAGCGCGCCGACCGAACCGCGCTCAAGAACATCGTCGGGGAGCTCTCTAAGGAGTACGGCCTGTGCAACTCTTGTATGTCCCCGGTGGTGCTGAAGTCGCCGGACCCCGAGCCGAAGTTCGGACCGGCTTTCGAGCCATGGAGATGGATCAAGGCCATCGAGCGGGCGACCTTGAGCGCTAAGCCTGCCAACGAACTGCTGGAGGACCAGCGGTCTCAAGTCGATCTCAAAGGGGCTCGGACCAAGAAGATCATGGGGCGCGGTCTGCGTATGAAGGAGACTCTGGGAAGCAAGAACGCACCGGCGATCTTCGGGTCCAAGCTCGGTCACGAGAACAAACTGTCGAGTCGGGTGAAGGAAGGGCTTTTCAGTAAGCCGATCCTGGACCGGGAGGGCGGTATGGAGCCTCGTCCTGCGCTCCGAGGACCCAGTCGGGAAGGCCCCCCCAGCGCTGAGCGGCCGGTGGCGGGTGTGGGGACGGGCTCTCGAAACGGCTACGGCGAGGAGTACGCCTCTGAGGTGCTCGATAGCGCGGCCGTCTCACAGTCGGCGATAGGCTCGTCGGGGGCCGCGACGTTGGACCCCCCCGTAGGGGACACCTCTTCGAGCGAACGCTACGACTCCCCGGAGGAGATCGGGCCTGCGGCGTCGTCCGGCGGAGGGTTCCGGCCGGTTATCCGTCCCACCTCGGCGCTGGAATCGGGCGGGGGTTTCGACGAAGATCCGGACGAAGAGCTGAACGAAGGTCTGAACGATGGTTTGGACGACGAGTTCGAAGAACGCCCGAGCGTGCAGCCTCCCCCCTCCGAGGAGGAGCCGCCGAGGCAGCTGCCGGCCCGACCGGTGATCAGCGCCCCGAAGTTCGAGGAGTTCGACGAAGAGTCGATCGAACAGGAGGAGTCTCAGGAGACGCCCGCCGAGGAGTCGGTCGCCGAGTATGAAGATTTCGGCGGTGGGCGGCCGACATCGCCCACCGGAACCCCCGTCATCGGGGCGAGCCCTCCGAGTGCTCCGGAGCAGTCCCCGCGACCGGTGGCTCTGCGCCAACGGGATCCGGGGATGGCTGGCGGGTTCGGCTCCTCTAGGCCTCGGGTTTCACCCCCTTCGCCTGAACCGGCACCCCCTGCTCCGGTCGGTCAGGCCTCCGCGCCGGCCGCGGCATCCGCCGACCACACCCCGAGTGCCCCCTCGCTGCCGACCCCCCGGGAGCTGGCAGCGCAGGTGTCTCCGGCCTCCCGTCAGGGTCCCCCCGAAGTTCAAGCTCGGGAGGCTCTGAAGAGGGATCCCGTCTTCCGTAAGACGCTGATGGCCGAGATGAAGCAGCTTCACCTGGCGCTGTCGAGGACCAACGATGCCGCCCTCTTAGAGCGCCTGACCGATGGGGTTCTCCTGCGCTTGGCCGAGGTGGCCCCGGCCGCGGAGCTCCTGGTGCGGGCCTACGCCTTGGGCTACCAGAGTCGGGACCTGCTCCAGGGAGACCTGTTGGAAGCCAAAAAGAAGCTAGCCTTCTGGCTGAGCCGTTTCGCTAAGCTGTTCTAGCCCAGGAGCGCTGACAGCTACCGCGTTCGGTTCGAGGTTCAACTCCGCCGATGGGGACGGTTCCGAGGACTCTGGTGGGGCGGTAGGGAAGTGCCCAGCTATGGCCGCTATGAAGCGAGAAAAGCAGTACGACATGTTCGACGTAGCCACCAGCGCCTGCGATCTGGACGACTACTTAAATCAGCGCTACAGCGAAAACGATCTGCAGTCGAAGTTCTGGATCGAAAAGAACGACGAGATGGACGAACTGAGGCCGCCCCCGCCCGGAGCCGAGACCAACGAGCCGGTCCTGATTCCGATACAGGGTCCTCGAGCCGAAAAAGCGCGACCCACCCCCCCCGAACCGACTCCCCCCGAACCGACTCCCCCCGAACGGACCCCGTCCGAGCGGCCGGCGCTCGAGTCGGCAACCGAGCGACCGGCATCCAGCGCATCCAGCGCACCCAGCGAGCGGGAGGCGGCGCAGCTGCAGTCCGAGGTGGCCCCCGCGCCCGTCGCTGGGCCGTCCCAGACCCGGGAGGCCCCAGCCTTGGAGACGCGTCAGTCCGAGGTTCCGACGGCCCCTTCGATGGAGACCTTTCAGCAGAGCCGCGAAGAGGAGAGCGCTCCGACGGCCGAGCCGCCGATCCTTGAGCAGCCGACCTCAGAGAAGAAGGCGCCCAGCATGGAAGAGCTGCTGGCACAGTTTCATCAGGCGACCAAAGCCTATCAGGAGCGAGCGGGCGAAGAGCAGCCCCCAGAGGCGCCCCCCGGCTCTTGACCTAGCGGACCGCGGGGCCTTCGGGGACAGAGCCCGAAGGGTTCGCCGTAGTCCAGATCTGGCGCGAGCGAGCTCGAGGGAGGGTGAGCCAACCTCGGGGCCCGTCCGGCGCCCGCGCGACTTCGAACAGATAGCTCAGCGACTCGACCAGATTAGCTAGCGTCACATCGAAGCCGTTGATGCTGTCGCCGAAACCGGCGCTCAGATTGAAGACCTGGCCGCCGCTCAAGACAAAGGCGTAGCGGCGGTCGTCGAGCTGCACCTCCTCCACCTGAGCTAAGGCGGGGCATCGGGGGAGGTCGCATCGCAGTTCGCGGCACAGCTCGCCCGCACTGTGGCCAGCGTTGAGGATGAACACCCCCGAGCGGAGCGCGGCGAGGTCCTCGCGAGCGAGAGCGTCCTCTCGTCCGGTGGCGCTGACGATGACCCCGGCTCGGTTCAAGGTCTCCCCCCGCAGCTCTGGAGCCGAAAAACCTTCACATCTGGCCAGGTGGCGCAGTTCGGGGTCGGGATCGTAGATCAGAACCTCCGCGCCGTGACCGCGAGCGCTCCGGGCGATCCCACGACCCACCCCGCCGAACCCCAGCACCGCCACTGTCAGCGCGTGTAGCGACAGGCGAGTCACTTCGTGAAAGGTCTGCCAGATCGAAAAGCCGACCATCTTCTCGTTGTGAAGGGCCACCTTGAGCAGGTTGTCGTTCCAGTCCAAGAGCGGGAACTCCGGGTGAGCTAAGCCGGCGTCGCGCAGCAGGGATAGGCCCGTGGTGGTCCCTTCCATGGCGCCGGCGATCGGTACTCCTCCGGCGTGGGCGGCGCTGATCATCTCGCCGCCGAGATCGCACAGATAGAGCGGCTCGGTGGGAGCGGTCCCCAGCGCCCCCAAGGGATCGGTGGCGGCCGACCTGCAGTCGACTCCCCGCTCGAGCAGAAGGCGCCAGGCTTGCGGGTCGATGGTGTCGTCGTTGCAGGCGAGCACCAGCAGACCAGGATCGTCCTCGCGGCTGTCTCGACGTCGACGGTGGAGCTCGAGTAGGAGCGGTACCATCTTCAGATCCAAGTGGAAACGCACAGCGAGCTTCCCGGGGAGGCTCCGCGGGAGCCGCGCTAGGGCGGCTTGGGTGAGGGGACAGTGCCGTTCGATCCAGGCGATGCGTTGGGAGGCCGTACTACCGTGCATGGCCTGATCTACCCCGGATCGGCTGCGGTTCCTCTGCGCCTGGGCCGATGCGGTCGGCGAGCGCCTCACTCGATCCTACCTCTCGACGGCAGGTTCTCCTCGGGCTGCCGGGGAAGGCACCGCCATGTCCCAGGAAGCGGCTACCACGGTACCGAGCGAAGCGATAAAGGTGTTAGAACAGCTCCCCGATGGAGTCATGGTGCTCGATGACGGCGGGCGGATTCTTTTCGCCAACAAGCCGGGAGCTCGCCTCGTCAAGATGAAGCCTAAACGGGTCTTAGGCGAGACCTTCCCCTATGCGGTGGAGGACGGTCCCATGCGGGACTTCGACGTCGAGCTGCAGGTCGGTCAGACCGAGTGGGCCGGACAGCCTGCGACCATCCTCTTCTTGAGGTCTCTGAAGTCGGGAGCCTCTTTCCAGCTAGAGTGGAAGCTCGAAGCGGCTCTGGAGCGGGCTCGGGTCGCCGAAGAGGCGCTGGAGGCCCTGCAGCGAGAGACGGGCTCGCTCGGAGCCGATCCGGCCGCTCAGGAAGAGGCGTCGAACGCCCTCTTTCAGCTGCAACAAGAGTTGGCCATCCGGAGCGCCGAGCTCGAACAGCTGGTGGGCCGATTCGAGCAAGGGGAGCGCGACTTCGAAGAGGTGAGCCGACGCCTACAGGAGCGAGAGGCGGCCCTAAGCCGGCTGGAGACCGAGATCGACGAGCTTCGATCTGAGCGGGACCAAGCCGAGGCCCAGCGGCTGGAGCAGCAGCGGTCCGAGGCGGAAGCTCAGAGCGCCCTGATAACCCAAAAAGACGAGCGCATCGAGGAGTTGACCCTGAGCTTGACTTCCGTTCAGGCCGCCGCCTCCGAAACTCAGGCGGAGGCCGCTGAGCTAGCCGAGCGCCTAGAGGCCCAACGGCTGGACTTCGAGGATCGCCTCTCGGAGCTAGAGTCGCTGCTAGAGTCGGCCGAAGCTAAGAACGACGAGCTACAGCCCCAGGGTTTGGCCGACGACCACGAGGTGGCCACCGAGCTACAGCAGGCGCTGGCCTCAGCGCGGGACGCCGAAGAGCAGCTCCGAGGCCTGGAAGACGAGCTCAACGAATCTCGGGAGCGGGTTCGTTTGGCCGAGGAGCAGGCCGAGGTGGCCGAAGAGCGGGCCTATCAGCTAGAGCTTGAGATCGCCCGCTTGGAAGAGGAAGTCGAGATCGCTACCAAGGGGGCCGAGGAGCTCCAAGAGGCGCTCGAAGGACAACTGGACCAGGCCAGCCAGCAAGACGATAAGGTCGGTGAGCTCCAGGAGCGAGCCCGGGATCTCAACGAGCAGCTGGAGCTTGCGCAGCTCGAGAAGGCGACCTTTCAGTCCGAGCTCGAACAGGCCCGGCAGGACCTGGAGGCAGCCTTCGTCGAGCTCGAGCACGCAGCCGATCAAGAGGCCGAGCTGCAAGCTCTGCGAGAGCATGGCCAAGAAGCCTCCGAAGTTCAGCAGCAGGAGCTGGAGACGCTGCGCAAAGAGGTGCTTCGCCTCGAGAAGAGTTTAGAGCGCACGGAAGAGCTGGCGCAGGAGGCCGAGAGGGCCGAGAAGCTGGAGCGCCAGCTACAGGGGGCTCTGCGACGCGCCGAGGAAGCCGAAGAGCGGCTGGGGTCCGAGCGGACCCAGTCCGAGAAGCTGCAGCAGGAGATGGAGCTTAAGCTCCAGCAGGCCGCTGAGGCGGTCTTGGATGCCGGCCCGGTAGATTTCTCGGACGCGGTGACGGGGCTGCCGAACGAGGTGCTCCTGCGGCGGTATACGGTGCTCTTGCTGCGCCAGGCCTCCCGCTACAAGCGGTACTCGGCGGCCATCGCCTTGACCGCTCCCGGGCTAGGGGGGTCCGACACCCTGCTGCGCCAGGTCGCCGAGCGGCTCAGCTCGGTGGTCCGGGG
>CAZDLH010000046.1:0-10179 GCA_964505925.1 uncultured Burkholderiales bacterium | reverse complement strand
GCTTGCGCGAATGCACGAGGTACTCCTCGTCGGCGATGTCGGTGGTGCCCACCTTGCTGATCTTATCCGAGATGCCCACGAACATCACGCCTGCGGCGATGCGGTCCGAGTAGCGAGTGGACATCCAGGCCGTGGCGTACCCCCCGTAGCTTCCGCCGGTCACACCGACCCTGTCGCGATCGGCCACGCCTCGCTCGATCAAATGGTCGATACCATCCAGAACATCGTCGAACTCCGCGCCCGCCGGATCCCCTTGGGAAGAGCGAGTAAACTCCTGACCGTAGCCGGTGCTGCCGCGATAGTTAGGATAGAACACCGCGTACCCTTCGGCCGCGCCGACCTGACCGGGCATACTGTAAGCGGTTAGCCAGCCGTTATCGTAGTGCGCCTCGGGCCCGCCGTGCACCACCACGATCAAAGGCGCCGGGGCCTGCCCGTTTAAGGGGCGAAGCAGCATCCCCTCGATCTCCTTGCCGTCGCGGGCTCGATAGGTGATGAGCTCCTGCTTGGCTAGCTGACGCTCGGCGAGCCACGGGTTCGAGTTCGTCAGACGCTTCGTGCCGTAGAAGAGCTCTGCCGGGTGGCTCGGGCTGTCCGCCACCAGCGCCACCCCGCCGTTTCGGGATACGCTGACCCCGCGGATATTGCGCGCTCGATCGCTTGCCGACTTGGCCTGAGCACCGTCGACGGGCATCGTCATAAGCTCGCTAGAGGCGCCGAAGCTCACCGCCGCTACCAGCTCGCGCCCGTTGCGCCAAGCGAAATCGTCCACCCGCGCTGCCATCCCCCGGCTCAGATCGCGCAGATCGCCGCCGCTTGCCGAGATCACCAAGAGCGCCCCGTCATCGGGATCGTTGATATCGGTGCCCGCCGTCATTGCAACCCGAGCGCCGTCGGGGCTCCACGCCACTTTGCCCAGCTTGCCGGGGTTGTTCAGCAAGGCCAGCACCTCACCCGCGGTATTCACCACCTGGGCCCGGCGATACATCAAGCTCGCGTCCACCCCGGGGTTCGGCGCCAGCACCACCAAGAGCCGATCGCTACCGCTCTGGGGCGACCAGTGCACCTCCGAAGCGTGCCCCTCTAGCGGCAGCGCCTCGAGCTCCGCGGTATCGGCCTCGAGCGTCGTCACGTAGACCCGCGCCGAGCGCCAGTCCTCTTCGAAGATCTCAGCGTTGAAGCCCAGCTCTTCAGCCTTCTTCTGACTCGCGGGCTTCGAATCCGTAGCGATGAACGCCACCCGATTACCGTCCGGCGCCAAACTGTAGCTCGCGATGTTCTCTTGAAACGACAACACCCGCGTCGCCTCACCGCCGTCCACCGGAATGCGGTACAGGCTGGTCTTCTTATCTTTATCGCGCTGACTCAAAAAAGTCAGATAGCGAGAATCCGACGTCCACCTCGGGGAGCGCATCTTCTCGTCCCAACCGATAAACACCCGATCGCTACCGTCAGCGATACTGTACAGTCTCAATACGCGGCGAGCCGGCCCGTTCTCGAAGTCCTTCAGCGAAGGATCTCGAGCCTCCATCGCCAGATAGGCGATCCGCTTACCGTCAGGTGAGATCTCTGCCCACCCCACCATATTGAGACGAGCAACGTCGAGCGGTGTCAAGCTCTGAGCTAACACCGCGCTGTTCCAAGCACCCACCAGGAGCGCAACAAAAAGTATCGTCCATAGTCTCTTCATAGGCCCGGCCACTTCTCTGCACAGGCAGAAAATACTTGCCTCGGCAAGCAGCCCAAAACAGCACACGAGAAGAGCAAAGCCCCACGCTCACTGCGCCCTCAACCCCGCCCAACTCTACTGCGCGTATTCGTGCACCCACTCCACAAGCGTTGAGCGCTGACCTTTTGCGAACCGGACCGCGCTACTTCAGCGAACCGAACACCTTTTGTGCTGACCGCGCTTCTTCCGCGAGCCACCCACCCCCAGCGGACCACTGGGCTCGAGGAGCCGAGCCCGCGGGAGACGCAGCTCGCTCAGGCGAAGCGCGCGGGAGACGACGCTCGCTCAGGCCACGCAGCCCGCGGGAGACCCAGCTCGCTCAGGCGACGCTCGCTGCGCCCTCAACCCCGCCCAACTCTACTGCGCGTATTCGTGCACCCACTCCACAAGCGTTGAGCGCTGACCTTTTGCGAACCGGACCGCGCTACTTCAGCGAACCGAACACCTTTTGTGCTGACCGCGCTTCTTCCGCGAGCCACCCACCCCCAGCGGACCACTGGGCTCGAGGAGCCGAGCCCGCTTTCATCGAGCTGCGGTTACAACCGGCAAGTAGCCTGCAATACATCATCAAAGTGGAGTCCACAACCGGCGCGCGGATGCAGTGCGAGATTGGAAACCTCGACCCTACTAGCCTGGCCCCCTTCATCAGGGAGTTTGCGCGCTGATGTTCCAGGTCACACCCCAAATGCGCATCCCCATAGGTATCGAGCCGGTCGACGGAGGTAAGAGAACTGGCTCCCCGGCTCGGACTTCGACCCCCTTACCTTGCTCATCTAGGGCACTGCAGGCTTGGCTTAGTCGAACCGGTCGTCCACGCTCACGGTGTCATTCTTGCCGCCGTTGCCTACGAACACGGCCGTCACACTCAAGCCTCCCGCTATCAATCCACCGAAAACCCAGCCCGGTGGACCCCCGAAGGCGGAGCCGAACATCACTGCCCCGGCCACTGCGTTCAAGCCGCCGGCTGCCCGACCCCACCCATCATCGGCGGTGAGCATGTCGTGCACACCGAACACACCCCCGATGGCCCCGCCCGCACCCCCTAGCATCCTACCGCCGTACTTGACGATCGGGGAGCTGGCAAGACTGGTCACAGTGGGGGCGAATCGGGTCTTACGAGTCAGCGCCGAGGTCGCCGCAGCTAGACTGTTGGCCCCGCCGGCAACTCCTCCAACCCCCTCTATGATCTGCCTCGTACTGCCGTCAGAAAACCCACTGAAAATATCGTGCACACCTACAGCTAAGCCGAAGACGTCTGTACCGTGACGGATCACCCTAAATGCGCGTGAAACAGTCTCATTCTCGTGAGGCTGGCCCGGATAAAAGAATCTGTCGCCGCTTTGGGCCACTCCTCCGATAGCTCCGATGAGCTGAGCGCTGGTCAGCCCATCGGGCCCTTGCATAAGGTCTTGAACCGTAGCGCTACCGATGTCGAACTCCCCAACACTTTCACCGTCGACCGTCACCGTGCCGTCCTCGGCCACCTCGAGCACGCCGCTGTCGGTCACTTCGAACTGTCCGGTCACCGGGTTACGCTGCTGGTGCGTGATAGTGGAGGCGATAGGCGTTGTCGAATCGAGGTCGGTGATCGTGGTCAGCTCTGAGCGCAACCACTGCTCTTCATCGGTGACCTCTTCTCGTTTCTGGCTAGAAACCGAATAGCCGTCGCCATTACCCAGGGTTAAGGAGGTGGCGCTATGGCCTCCCTGTATGATGTTGCCTTCGTCATCGCGCTTAAGCTCTGCTCCGTCCAACAGCGGCTCCGCGTGTTCGGAGAACTGTTCGACGTAGTAGGGCGGTCCGTCGGTCACCATACGTTCGAACTCCGCTTGGGAAAGCTCGCCCTCTTCTACGTACCCCCGTAGCTCATCCTCGGTCAGTATCGTACGACTGGCCTGACTGTTAGCGATCGTTTCATCACCGTCGGTCGTCACCGAAGTCGTTCGGAACTCCCCGGGGCCTACCGTTTCATAAGTTTGCCACACCGAGAGAGCCGTCCCCTCTACCACCGTCTGTCGCTGATAATCTCGCCCGTTGTTCTCGTACTCGGTGTATCTCCACGCCACCCCGTGTTCCGTCTCGGTGCGCAGGACAGTCCGTCCATCCCCGTTCTCGTCTAAGCTCGAGTAGCCGACATTCTTCTGCAGTACCTGCCCATCGGCTCCTCGACTCACCGAAGCGGACACGTTCAAGGGCTGGTCGTGGCCCGATCTGATGAACTCTTGGGTTCCGCCCCTCTTCAGATTCAGGTGATCGAAAGGCGAGTACCCAACGTCGGGAACAGTAGCGTGAAGATACTGACCGCCGGCGCTTCCTGAAAACTCCTGACCCTCCCCATAACCGGCCCGTGATGTGAACATCAGTTTACCTTCTAGGAACCCTTCTTGGGTGAAGGTCTCGGTGGTCTCACCCTCATCGTTCCAAGTGTCCGAGCGCGTCACCGAGAAGTTCTCCGCGTTCTCCACTCCGGCGAGGGTAAAGCTCTGACTGCCTCCATTCGATGTCTGCAGATGACCGTGTTCGTCCCGGGCGCTCACCGTTGTGTAGGTATGGGTTATCGAGGAGCCCTCCGGGTCTGCTTGTGCCGGGGGTCTAAACGCCCCTTCTGAAGGCTGAACATCGCCTGAGGTCTGGCTGTAGGTCTTCGCCTCGTACTCTAGAGTCGTCTGACCCGAAGCGGTGGTGGTGGTGACCTGTACCTCTCGCACCTCGGTGTCTTCTCTATCGGCCGTAGGAAGGTCCAGGATGTTGGGGGTCAGGTGCCCGGGAACCGGCGGAGGGTCGATCAGCTCCTCGATCGGTTGGTCGGTGGTGTAGCCCTTCTCCAAGTGGGTTTCTGCTGTTCCGTCAAGTCCCACGGTTGTGCTTCGCTGCACTTCTCCTTGCTCGCCCTGATAGCCGTAGACTTCCTGGGCTCGGCCGCTAGGCCACTCCACGCGTTCGAAGTTCGCCACTCCTCCATCTGGGCGCTCGACCCGCTCGGTGGTGGTCACCACCCCGCCCTCGTCGATGCGGATCTCCTTTGTCTGCTGCCCGATCTCCCTCGTCTCGGGGTCGATGCTGCTCTGAACTGCCAGCGCTCGATCCGAGTGCACCTTGCCCTCGGTATCGAACTCCACCGTTCGACTGTAGAGCGCTTCGTCGGTGTCCTCAGACATAAGCACGGAACGGTTCCCGTCTTCTTGAAGGCTATCAGAGTACGAGACTCCCTCGAGCTCATACCTGATCTCAACCGTCCCGTCCGGGCGGGTCCGGCGCTCGTAAGCGATCCCGTCTTCTCCAGTGAAGGTCTCGACCTGGGTTCCGTTCGGTGAGGTCTGCGAACTCTCGGACTCTAGTCCGGACAGGTCAGGCGTGTCCGGCACCTTCGACCCCGGCTCGAAGGCCTCGTTGAATTCTAGGTCGCTACGCTGCTCCGTTTCGATCGGGTCGGCTACCAGATGATCCGTCTTGTCGGTTCCGAGTGGCGTTGTACTTCCTGTAAAAGCGTTCGCCGTTTCGGATTGGACCCTGGTCACCTCCGCTGAGCCCAACGGGTCGCTCGGAGTGGTCTTTGGGTCGCGCTCGAGGACGGTCATCAACTCGGCTCTCGAGATAGATGACTCCCGCACATTATCGAAACTCGAAGCCGGCGCAGCGCCCCCCGCTTCGCTCCTCGCACTCTGCTCGGTGTGGCCTGACTTACTCGCCTCGGTCGCTATCTTAGCGGTTCCCGCCCGCGCAGCACTGTTCGCCACTCTTCCTGCGGCGCTCTTATCTCCGATCGTCATTTTAAGCCCCCCCGTTTAAGGTCTAGTTCCAGCTAGTTCTCGTACTCCCCCGAACCCAACGCTGCTCGACCTCCACCATCTGAAGCGCAAGCAAGAGACGCTGACCCTCCTCAGCCTTCTCCCACACCTTCTGCTCTACCGCTACTTTAGGCATAGCGCAGTACTCACGAAGAGTAGCCAACGCTTCCAGCCAGTGCTCCAGGCCTTCTTGCAAGAAGAGGTGCCCGAGTACCGACTCCCGGGTGATCTCCTCCTGTAAGAGCTTCAGGCTCTGGTAATCGTTCCAGGTCTGCAGGCAGAGAGCTTCCATCCGGTCTATCCAGTGAATCACCGCATGGCCGTGTCCCGCCCGCGCCGTCTCCACCGCTGTCTTCAAACCCAACCAGCTCTCCGTGACCAACCGCTCTGGCTCAAGAGCCGCAGCCCTCTCGCGCCAAACTTCCTCGAGGCCCACCCTAGTCGCCCCCTCATAGACCAGCATCACCTTCGCCAAGGTCTTCTCCGGCGAGCGCTCCCCTTCCATCTCCTCCTGAGCACAGAGCAGGAGCTCGATCAGCTCCTCGGTCACCTCGCTCGAAAAACGATCGCCAACCTCAAGTTCGGTCACCGCAGGCTCCAAGTAAGACTCCAAGTCGTAGGGCTCGACCCCTCTACTGAGCAGCCCTATCAGCTGCTCAAAGCCGCACCCTCCCTTTTGAACACCTTGCTCAACTTCTCTTACTACGGCGACGGACATCGGCTCTACCTCCCACATATAGACTATGGAACAGCGCTGGAAGAAAGCTGGAGGGGGGCTATTTTTTGTGAAGAAAAAGTTAAGAGATGTGAGTTTCCGATCATCTCGACAGTCTCTTGAGAAGTCTTCGAACCGAATGAAGAAGAGCTACCGATACTAAGAGCCGAGCAGGTGGTCTCTTCTCAGTGAGCTCTAGGCGGATCTGCTCTTTGCTTTTCTCGGTCAGGGCCTTGGGCTAGTCGACATGACCTCGAGCGAAGTGATCTAGCATACCCCTGGGGCGAGTCGAGACGTGCCTGCGGTCGCGCTCTCATTAGACGGCAAGCGAGCTGTGTACGGCAGTATGAGCGGGAGTATGGGCGTGGCGGCGCGAGGTGGTGGGCCGCTCGCTTGTCCCAGGCGAGACCCGCTGTGTAGCCTTCGCCCCAGACACTAAACACGTAGCCGTGGACTGCGGCGATCTGCTGAGCGTGGTGGTGGTCCTCAACCTGTCCAGCGGGTCCAAGACTCTTGTAGGACCCGGCTACTCCAACACCTGGTCTGTAGCTTTTAGTCCCGACGGCTCGCTTCTGGCTGTGGGCAGCGACAGCGGTGAACTGACTCTGTGGGACTGGCGGGAGTAAACCAGAGCCAGCAGGCCACGCAGCTACATCTTGACCTATAGCGTGGTGTTCTCCCGGCTGCTCCTCGACGCAGGGCAGCTCTGGGCCAGGGTTTCGAAGTCGTCTATCGATGGACTGCGTGGACCTGGGTGCCGGCGCTTCTCATCGGCGAGGCCTGGCTTGCGAAAGGGCCCGCGCGAGCCGACCCGAACGGGCGCTGTCGGTTAGATGTGCGGGCGAACCTCTTCGGCGAAGCGCTGAGCCGAGGGCCCGGTGCCGATGTCCGGGAAGTAGATGATGGTGTAGTCGATGCGACCCTCTTCGCGGTAGCGGTTCAGAAGGTCTATGACGGCGGCTGGCTCCCGGGGGCCGAGCATCTCGATCAGGTCGTCTATCTCTTCGGGGCTTCTCCCCCGCTTGCCGAGCAGCTCGCGCAGGTAAGACTCTTCACCTAAGTACAGGTTCAGATTGGTGCTCCGGACGATGCGGTCGGGATCGCGCCCCTGGGCTTCGCAGTGTTCGTCGAGCACGCGGTTCTTGTGGACGATGGTGTCCAAGCCCCCACCGTAGTTGGAGTAGTCGGCGTACCGGGCCACGGTGCGTAGGGTCAGCTGCTCGCCACCGCCGGCGATCCACAGCGGGGGGTGCGGGCTCTGCACCGGCTTAGGGTGGTTGATTGCGCCTTGCAGCGTTTCCGGGTCGCCGTAGTAGTCCTTCACCTGTCCGTGGCCCACGCGGTAATGCTCGCCGTCGAACTGAAAGCGGTCTTCGGTCCACAGGCCTTTGACGATCTGCACGGACTCGTCGAGCTGAGCGATGCGCACGGCTGGGCGCTCGAAGGGGTAGCCGTAGGCCACGGTCTCGTGTTCGTACCAACCGGCGCCCAGGCCGAAATCGAGTCGGCCGTTCGAAATCACGTCTACGTTGGCTGCGATCTTAGCCAGCAGCGTGGGAGGGCGATAGATGTTGCAGCCGCACATCTGACCGATACGAATGGTGCTCGTGAGAGCCGCCAACGCCGAACACACCGTCCAAGCCTCGAAGGTGGCCTCCGGCAGCGCTCTAGGTACGGTGTGAAAGTGATCGTACACCCACAGACTATCGTAACCGAGCCGCTCCAGCTCTAAGGCCGCCTCTACTAGCCTTTGCCACTGGCCTACGCCGGTCGGCACCTCTACGAGGTCGAGTCTCCAGCCTTGAGGGACGAACGCACCGATCTTCATCCCTTGGCCTTCGAAAGATAGCTTCCAAGCCCCTTTGAGGGGACCGGGCGAAACCTTCCAATACGCCGCGCTACTCCCGCCCTTGCTCGGTCGCCTTCAGCCCCAACAAAGGCCAGGAGCGTACCCTTAGGTAGAGCGCTCATTCCCACCGAAACGATCTGGTGAGGGGGTGGACTCGTTCCTATGAGGGTACCGCAAAGTGGGAGGCCCTCAATTTTTCATATAGAAGATAGTTTCAGGAGCACGGGTTCTCAATAAAGGAGCACCGCTTCAAGGACTTTGAGTGTACAGGAGGCCCGCGATGGAACTGCTCAAGACCCCTGCCAAGCTCGAGGCGGCACTCGATGAGCTTGAAGGTAAAGGTCGAAAGCCCCCCCTATACCTGGACCCAGAGACGAAGCTCGATCGGTTCACTTGGGGCTGGTCGGCCGTCATCGTGGGCTGCTTGGTCTTTTTGGGGTTCATATTTGGCCATTCCGCTGGGAGCTTTGCAAGCATCATCGCGGTTCTACTCGTCTTACTGGCCGTACTGATCACCACCAATGAGTTCTCGGTGGTCGACTTTGAAAAGCGCTGCATAAAGTTTCAACGAACCGTCCTCGGTTTCAACTCTACTTTGAAAACTGTCCCCTTTGACGATCTTCTCACCCTGGCCGTCAGCGGACATCTGCATAACGAAATGACGAAAAAGCGCAGGAAACATTGGTGGGTGTATGGGGTCGCCGCTCTTTCCAAGGAGGGCGACAGCCACGCTGTATTTCCTGAACTCACCCGAGACTTCGAGACTGCCTGTCGAACGACCGAGAGGCTAGCTCGACTGCTGGAACAGCCTATGGTGAAGCCGCTCATAGAGAGCGCTCTAGAAGTAGAGTTCGAGGACGGTGTTCCCTATTATCGCTACAAGGGAAGACTTAGCTCCCAGTTAGAAGAGCAGGTCCCGTTTGAGGCTCTGTTGGAGACCACGTCGAACAGTGAAGATTCCGCATCCTCATCCGAGCATACGAAACGAGCACGGGTATCCTCTCCCGAAGACGACTTCACTGTCCCGTCGAGCGCTCCGGCAAGAGTTCCCACGTCCCAAACCTCAGACAGTTACGAAGAGGTCGAAGAGTACAGCCGACTCCCCCAATCTGGGTGTGCTCTGTTCGGCCTAATGCTCAGTGCCCCCATCGCAAAGCTTGCGCTTTGGGCCCTCCGCGAATCCATCACCAAGCCGGACGACTTCAATATCACTCTCATCATTCTCTTCGGTTTGCCAGCTGTTTGGACCACTTGGTATTTCGGCTTTTGGCTCATTAGCCCGATCACCAAAATCGTTACCTACATAGACCGAAGTCGAATAGCGACCGTCGATCAGGTTCGCTCGCGTGGGCAGCACAAAGTTCGGGAAGTCGTCATTCCTCACGACGCCAAGATTCGGGTTGGTGAGAGCACGAACGGCCCGGGCTCCGCTGGACGAATTCGCCTACACTGGACGCTCACCATACATTCTGCAGATGGCACTTGCATCTTTGATCACCCGCCACCCAAGAGTCGAGAAGAGGCCGTCAAGAAGGCGCAACAACTAGCAGACATTCTGGATATCGAGGTGGAGATCGACAGCGAGTTTACCTGAACGGCGGCTTTTGAAAGTTCGCCAGCCGCTCTATCGAACTGTTCTTTGTGAGCGAAGTCGGTTGCGCTTTCTGCTTGGCTAGACCCTTAGGGAGGCTGAAAGTGCGGACTCAGCTCTTTTAGAAGTCTATTGCTCGGAAGGCTCCCTTCTCTTGCATATAGAAGAATAGCCCGAGGCACCCGTTTCCAATAAGCAGTGCTGTTTAGAGAAGTACGAGTGCACAGGAGGCTCACCATGAATCTGATCAAAACCCCTGCGAAACTAGAGTCGGCACTCGACCAACTCGAAGGTCGAGTTCGAAAAGATCCCCTATACCTAGATCCCATGACGGCTCTAGACCGCTTCACTCAGGGTTGTCTCGCCATCTCCCTAATGGGTTTATTCATAGTAGGCTTTCACATCTACCAATCCGAGGAGATCAGCACACGATTCGTGATGATCTTTTTGGGTCTCGTGATTTTACTAGTGCTTTCGCTCGCCATCAATGAGTTCTGGACGGTCGAC
>CAZDLH010000045.1:0-10281 GCA_964505925.1 uncultured Burkholderiales bacterium | reverse complement strand
CGGCAAGCTCACCGATGAAGAGTTCGCTATCATGAAGGGTCATAGCGTGATCGGAGCTGAGACGCTCCGGGAAGTTCAGTCGAGGTATCGGGATAATCGTATCGTCTCGATGGGGATAGAGATCGCTCGTTGGCATCACGAGAAGTGGAACGGTCAAGGCTATCCCGATGGGCTCGCCGGTGAAGAGATCCCGCTTTCGGCCCGTATTCTAGCGGTCGCTGACGTCTACGACGCGCTCACCTCTAAGAGGGTTTACAAGCCCGCCTTCAGCCATGAAAAGTCTCGCGACATAATCGTAGGAGATGCGGGAAGCCACTTCGACCCTACGGTGGTCGAGGCGTTCCTCGCGAACGAGCAGAAGTTTCGAGCCATACGTAGCGCTTATCGATGAGAGCCGGCGGGCACACCTAGGCGCTTCACGGTGCGGCGGAGGCGCCTCGAGCTGCCAAGTACTCCCGCGCGGTATACTTGGTGGCGACGTCGTCGGATCTGAGAGCTAGCGCCAGAGCGGTGTTGAGCTCCAGGTCCTCGATCGGAGTGGTCAGGTAGCCCGCGATACCGAGCTGCCGACAGTGCGCGACCTCACCCCTTTGACCGGCCGAGGTGGTGACGACCACCTTGGCCTCCGGATACTGTTGGAGGATCCGTTGGGGGAGTTCGAATCCGGAGACCTCGAGATCGACCAGATAGAGATCGCTGGTCTCCGGGGAGGCCGAGAGCGGTTTTTCGAGATCGCTTGCGAGCACGATTCGAAGCTCTCGTTCGAGGCGTTCGGTAAAGATCTTCGGGTTGCGATGGACGATCAGTAGGCTGCGCCCGGTCAAGATCGGGAGGCGCTCTTCGCCCACACGCTCGACCGCTGGGAGGCGGGCGGTAAAGGCGAAGGTGCTGCCTTGGCCGTAGACGGACTCCACCCAGATCCGTCCGTCCATCTTCGCGGCCAAGAGACGGCAGATGGTGAGGCCGAGACCGGTCCCTCCGTGGGTCGTCTGGACGGTGTCGTCGGCTTGACGGTATGGCGCAAAGATCTTTTCTTGCACCTCAGGTCGGATCCCGATACCGGTATCTCTCACCTGAAACTCCAGACGATCGGCCGTGTCGGGGGACGGCCTCACCGTCAGCGAGATCTCCCCGTGCTCGGTAAATTTCATGGCGTTGCTCAAAAGATTTGTGAGGATCTGCCTCAGGCGACCGGGATCGCCTAGGACGGCGGGGGGTACGGCGGAGTCGATGCGGCACGAGACCGCCACTCGTCCCTTCTCTTTGGCCAAGAGCGAGAAGCCCTCCACCGTCGAGTGGGCCAGTTGATGGAGTTGGAATTCGGAGTTCACGAAGGCCAATTCGCCGGCTCGCATCTTTGAGAAATCTAGAATGTCGTTGACGAGACTCTTCAACGAACCGGTGGACTCCTCGATCAGGTTCAGATATCGCTGCGCTTTCGGGAGCTCTTTGACGATCCGCTTGGCGAGAGAGGCGGCCGTAGAGATGACCGAGAGTGGAGAACGCATGTCGTGCGAGATCTGGGCGAGCAGGGCCTGGGAGTGCTGCGCCTCCGAGCTGCCCACGAAGACTCGGACCAGCTCTACCGTGGAGCTCGCTAGAAGGCTGTGGGGGGTGAGCCAGAGGCAGCCTGCGGGGAGCTGGCTCGCCTCGGGGGAGATCGCGATGAGCCTTTCGGGGGGGGCTTGAAGCCTTTCGGCTAGCGATCGGACCGCCGAGCTATGGGACCCTTCGCATAGGAGAAAGGCGTCGTCGGGGAGAGTCGCAGCCTCGAGGGGGAGAATCTCGAGCTCCGCTAACCACTCTCCGGCGATATCGGCGTCCGAGGTCGAGATGGAGTAGAGAGTATTCATCGGCTCAGCTACCAGGTTCAGAGCCGCTCATCAGTTATCCTACAGCGGTTCGATGTAAAAGGGCCTGAGTGGAGCGATTCCGAACGGCGGAGGCCGGAGGGCTCTACAGCTGTAGTAAAAGTGGATGGTACGCAGATCGCATACGGCCGCATACTGATCGTCGACGACGACCCCCAGATCCTACGGGTGGTCGGGGAGGCGCTGAGGCGAAAGGGCTATACCGTGGAGACGGCCTCCGACGGTGTGCATGGCCTGAAGCGGGCTCGCGCTGAGGAGTTCGATCTGATCATCTTAGACGTCCTGTTGCCCAAGATCGATGGGCTGCAGGTCTGCACCGAGCTGCGGAAGTCCCACAACACGCCGATCCTCATGCTGAGCGGTCTCGACGACGACGTCGATAAGATCCTGGGGCTTGAGATGGGGGCCGACGACTACCTGACGAAGCCGTTTAGCTCCAAGGAGCTCCTGGCTCGGGTGAGGGCCTTGCTCCGCCGGGTCCAGCGGCTCTCGCAGCCCGAAAGCCGGGAACAGCCGCAGAAACTCGGACCGTTCGAGCTCGATAGAGCAGCGTTAGAGCTGTCGATAGAAGGAGATCCGGTACCGCTCACCACCCTCGAGTTTCGAATCATGGAGTGTCTCCTGGCTCACCTCGATCAGGTCTTGACTCGAGGTCGATTGGTGGAGCGGGTGTGGGGGCTAGACGCCCCTTCGGACGAGCGGGTGGTGGATAGTCATATCCGCAATATCCGACGGAAACTGCCTCACCACACTCAGTTCATCGAATCGGTTCGAGGCGTAGGTTATCGCCTTCGTCTCCATTAAATCTCCACCGAGTCTCCATTTGGACTCCATATAGGCGTGCTATTTTGGATAATACAGAAAGGTGGCTAACGGGATGGACCTTTTTACTATCGAAGAGAGCCGACTAACGGACAGCCTAAAAGCTCTCCAGTTGGGCGAAAAGAGGATAAACTTCATGAATCCGTTCGAGAATCCGGCAGCCAAGAAAGAGGGAGGAAGCGTAATGAGAATTTTTCTGTGTGACGATCAGGTGAGGCTTCGCGAACTCATGAAAGACTGCCTAGAAGGCGTATTTGACTCGGTGTCCATCGAAGAGGGGCAAGATGGGCTCCAGGCTGTAGAATCCGCTCGGCAGAACGTCTACGATCTGATTCTGCTCGATGTGGATATGCCGAATATGACGGGGTTTGAAGCGCTAGAGCAGATTCGGAAGGACTCGAAGAACACCGAGACCACGATCGTGATGCTCACCGGTAGAACCACCGAGGAGGACCTCCAGCGAGGCTTGACCCTAGGGGCTGACTCCTATATCACGAAGCCGTTCGATCTAGACCTTATCGAGGAAGAGATGGCGGAGCTGTTCGGTTCGCGCCTGGGCGCCTGAGTCGGACACCGAAGACGGGCCGTACCTCCTTGGGATACGGGGGGCACGGCTTTTTTCTTTCCCCGCGGAGCGCCCTGTGCGAACACCACGGGCGCGGGGTAACGGGCTCCCCGAGGGGGTTAGCTAAGCCTGTTGGCCAGGACGGTGAAGGAGGTCATGTCGAACTCGATGGTCTGACTCTGGCTTTCGCAGTAGGTCTCCAAGGTTGCCACTCGGCGCTCCCGGTCGATCTCCAGGCGTTGGCCCACGGCGGTCTCCGCCTCTGAATCGTCCTTCGGTAGGTCGCCTAGAACGTAGGAGCGCACCGAGCGCTGGCCCAGTTCGAGATCGGGGTCCAGAAGCCACCCGTTTCGCAGAATGTGCTTGGGCTGCAAAAGGTACTTGGTGAACCGGGGGGTCGTGACCTCGGTAAAAGCGCCCATTAGGTTCGCTTCCCGTAGGCGTTCGCTTAGGCGGGGGTGGACTGCCCCACTGTTTTCGATGACGGATTCCTGGGTCATTTTCTCTCTTGGCTCCTCTTGCTCGCTACGGCCGTAACCGCTATCCGGTCGGTGGCCGGGTCGGCCCTCCATCTCGGCGGGCCTTCCGTTATATCTATCATGCTCGAAAATCCCTTAAACAACACTTAAAACCTCCCTCTTGTTCGGAGGTAGAACCCCGGACCGGAAGAGGGCGCTCCTCCGGAGGGGTCGAATCGCGCCGCCATGTCCGAATCCAAAAAGGTCCTGGTTACCGGTGGAACCGGTTTCGTGGGCGGTCATCTAGTGAGAGCGCTCCTGGCCCGGGGGGACGAGGTTCGGGTCTTGACTCGCCCCTCCAGTGACCGTCGACTCCTGGCGGCTCTCCCGGTGGAGTGGGCGGAGGGGGACCTCCTAGAGCCCGAGAGCCTCAAGCGCGCGCTCGCAGGGTGCGACCGACTCTTCCACTGCGCCGCCGACTACCGTCTTTTCGCGAAGGACCCAAGCCCGATGTACCGGGCCAACGTGGAGGGGACTCGCACCATCTTGAGTGCTGCTCGGGAGGTGGGGGTCGAGCGAACGGTCTATACGAGCTCGGTGGCCGCCCTGGCGGTTCCGGAGCCAGGCCGGGTCTCAAACGAAGATTCCCTAGCGGCACTCGACAGGGTGGTCGGGCACTATAAGAGGTCGAAATTCTTGGCGCAGGAGGTCGCACTCGAGGCGGCCCAGAGCGGCCAAGACGTGGTCATCGTGAACCCTTCGACCCCCGTCGGGCCCGGCGACCTGAAGCCGACGGCCACCGGCAAAGTGATCGTGGATTTTCTGTCCGGGCGGATGCCCGCCTACGTCGAGACCGGGCTCAATCTGGTGCCCGTCGAGGATGTAGCTCGAGGGCACATCCTGGCCGACGAGATAGGCCTCGCGGGGAGGCTCTACATTTTGGGTCACCTCAATCTTAGTCTTCGCGAGATCCTGGACCTCTTGGCGGAACTGACCGGCCTGCCTCGGGTCAAAGTGAGGATTCCGTACGGTCTAGCCTGGACCGTCGGGCTGATCGATACCGTGGTGGAGGGGTATCTCCTTAATCGGACTCCCCAGGTGAGTTTCGAGGCCGTGAAGATGTCCCGTAAGAAGATGTTCTTTTCGGCTCAGCGCGCTGTCGATGAGCTGGGGTTTCAGCCGGGATCCGTGCGGGAGGCGTTGGCCCGAGCGGTCCGCTGGTTCGTCGAGAACGGCTACGCTCCCGTGCCCCCGGAGCTACCGCAAGTAGACCCAGAGGAGGCTTTCGTATCGACATGAGGCTCGCTTGTATCACCCCCCTGAAAGAGGAGGCTCGAGCCGTCTGGAGAGGCTGGTCCCTACAGCCGACCGGAGAGCTTCGAGGGCGTCCGACGGCTTCTGACGGGACCGCCTTCGCCATCGCGTCCGGTCTGGGTGCGGCCAGGGTGAGGGACGCGGTAGAGCTGGTGCGCCGTCTGTACGACCCCGACTGCCTGGTGCTGTGCGGATTCTGCTGCGGGCTCTCCGAGGAGCTCGAACCGGGCGCTCTACTGCTCGACAGTCGAACCGATGCGCAGCTCCAGCGAGCGGTGGAAGAGCTGGGAATGCCGATCCGGACCACTCGAATAGAGACGATTCCGCTGCTTCGTACCGCCTCGGATAAGCACGAATTCCTCGCTGGGAGCCCGGGGGTGCTGGCCGGTGACATGGAGACCGAGGCCTTCTTCGAAGCCCTAGGAGACAAGCCAGGTCTAGCGCTGCGAGCGGTGTCCGACGGCCTCGACCAAGAGCTGCCGTTCGACTTTCAGGCCTTTCTAGACGACCGAGGTTTTCCGAGCCCGAGCGCGGTGGCCCTAGCCGCGCTGAGAGCGCCCGCAGCGCTACCCTCTCTGCTCTCGTTGGCTTCGGGTTCCAGGAAGGCCGAGAAGGCGCTGGAGCGGGCTTCCCGGGAGCTGTCCTTGCTCTTGAGAGAGGCCTATCCGGTCCGGTGTTGATGCTCTTCGGGGGGCTTTTTCTGGTCTCCGTTGTCTATCAGATGGCGGCGGCTCGGCTGCTCGGATCGTTCCTGGCTCGCCAGCGACGAGGAGAGCCGCTACGGGAGCCGGAGACCCCGCCGAGCTTCGCGGTCGTCAAGCCCCTCCATCGATTTACAGAGGAGACCGCCCGGGGGCTCGAGTCTCTGCGCGCCGATATGGCCTCGAGCGAGCTAAGAGGGCTGGTCTACCTCTGCTCTCAGCAGCCTCCTCCCGCAGAGGTGGCTCAGTGGCCTCCGGATTGGGTCTGGCAACGTTCGACCAGGTCTTCCGCCCTGAACGCAAAGGCGGCCATCCTAGCCGACTGTCAGGCCCATTGGGAAGGGGACATTCTGATCGTGAGCGATGCCGATATGATGGTCGCCCCAGGATACCTCCGGGCGGTGCTCGATGAGTTCTCCGATCCGGAAGTGGGCGTAGTGACCTGCCTGTATCGCTCTTCAGACCCGCCCCCCGGAGGCTGGGGGCACCTGTTCGAGGCTCTGTGTATCGCTGATTTTGCAGCTTCCGTCACGGTGGCCATCAGAACCGAGAAGATGGCCTTCGCCATGGGCTCGACGATGGCCATCCGCCGCCGGACGCTCGAGCAGATGGGCGGGTTCGAGGCGCTGGAGCCCTACCTGGCCGACGACTTTCAGTTGGGCTTTCGCGCGGCTCAGGCGGGCTGGAAGGTGAGGTTGGCCGGCACGGTGCTCGAGACCGACTTCCCGGGTACGCGCCTGCGGGATGCGCTGTCCCACCAGTACCGATGGCTGGTGACCAGCCGGGTTTCGAGGCCGGGAGGTCACGCCGCTTTTCTGGTTACTCAAGGGCTGTTCTGGGCTCTATGTTTGAGCTTTTGTCGCTGGCCTCTCGGGCTGCTCGCGTTGGGGACATGGGCTATCTTGCGAACAGCAGTGATGAGCCGACTGCTGGGAAGTCTAGGGGGAGGGGGCGGCACTCGGGCGGGACGGCTCAGACATGCGCTCTGGGCTCCGATCAAGGATGCGCTCTATCTAGTGCTCTGGTTCGGTTCCCTTTTCGGCGCTAAGGTTCGCTGGGGGGAGCGGGAGCTGACGATCGATTCGCAGGGTAGGATCGTCGAGGCCGTCTAACGGGTCTAAAGCGTCTAAAGCGCGCGAAGGCCGGGTAGGCGGCTCGGTCTAGACCCCTTCATCGGAGGGCCGGACCTTACTCAGGTAGACTTCGGCGCGGCCCCAAGAAAAGGCAGCAGAGAACTGATCTTCGACGGTGAGGCCGGGGTGGTTCGGGCGCCAACCGATGGTAGCGAGCACGGTTTCCGGGTCGGCCTGGCTGGCCAAGCGCTCGGCCATGATCTGCCGGCTCTCCCGACCTAGGCAGGCCGCGCAGGCGTAGATCAAGCTGTAGCCGTCGAGGGGGAACTCGCGCATATCCCCCCATTCGAAGCTGACGGCGTGATCGATCTGCAGCTTGTCAGCGAGTTTGCGTCCGGTGATCAAGAACGGTTCGATCAGGTCTACCCCGACCACCTCTGCCCGACTGAGAAAATGGAACAGAAAAACGGCTCGCCCTCGGCCGCAACCCAAGTCGAGGATCCGGCCCTCTGGGGGAATGGGCCTGCGGGCTAGGATCTCGCGCTGCACCCCTAATCGGGTTTCTCCGAACTTTAGCTCCTCGAACGGGACGGGAGCTTTGCGTCCGGAGAGCCAGATCTCGAGGCTAACGCTCCGGAGTAAGTAGTTCGCCTGGAACAGCGCTTCCCACAACAAAAGGCGAGACCACGGGACCTTCGGCTCGCTCCGGGGCAGGGGCGCCGAGGAGCCGGGCGCTTCACGATCCAAGAGAAAAGCTCCAGAAGAGAAGTAGGAACGGACCGAGGGGTCCGTTCCTACGTTCAGATAGGGGCACGGTGGGGGCGATCAGCCGGTAACGTGCCAGGTGGCCAACTTGGCCATCCCCTTGATGCTCTTGGAGGCTGCTTGGACGGCGCTATGCTCGAAGCCCGAGTGCATTTTGCAGTTGGCGCAGCGGCGGTCCTGGCGGGTCTCCCAGTAGTCCCAGTTCACATCGTTCCAGAAGGTCTCGAAGTCGTCGTAGAACTTCTCTCCGATGAGGTAGCAAGGTCCCTTCCATCCCAACGGGGTGTAGTTCACCGTGGACCACGGAGAGCACTTGAGTTCGATCAGGCCAGCGGCGAAGTCTAGGAAGGCGGGAGTGGCCGTCAGCTTGTATTTTCGAGCGAGCTGCCGGATCCGTCGGAACTTCTCGTGGATCTGGTCCTGAGTCAAGAAGATGTCGCGCTCTACGCTGGCGTACTCGTATCCGGGCGAGATCAAGATCCCGTCCACGTTGAGCTCGGTGAGGTAGTCGCAGAGCTCTTCGACCTCGGTAACATCGGTCTCTTTAAAGACCGTGGTGTTGGTGATGGTGAGGTACCCGCGCTCTTTCGACTCTTTGATCATCGCCACCGCTTTGTCGAAAACGCCCTTGCGGTTACAGACGTAGTCGTGGGTGTCGCGCATCCCGTCTAGGTGAACGTTGATGAACAGCTGCTTGGAAGGCGGGATCACCGGAAAGAGCTTCTTGTCGAGCATCAGTGCGTTGGTACACAAGATGATGTGCTTGCCCATCTCGATGAGCCCGCTGACCAGCTCGGGAAGTTCGGGGTAGAGGGTAGGCTCTCCACCGCACATAGCTATCGTGGGCACCTCCGACACTCGGGCGGCTTCCAAGCATTTCTCGAGGGGGAGACGATCTTTGAGTTTGCCGGTGTGGCGCTCTACCGAGCATCCGATGCAGGCGAGGTTGCAAGTGTAGAGCGGCTCAAGCATGAGCACGGTGGGGTAACGCTTACGCCCTTTGCTCCGTTGCTGCACCATGTGCTTGGCGTTGGAGAGGGCAAAATCTATCGGAAATCTCATTTTGAGTATCTGCTCCTGATCGAGCGATCCCCTCCGTGAAAGAGGGTCGCTCTTCGGTCATGGCCTATAGCCACGCCCGTGATTACCTCAGAGTTTCTGAGTCTTCCTTCTCTTAACCGAAAATCCCGAACGTGTCCAATCTCCAGCGCTCGGAAACAGTTGACGATAAAGGGAAGTGGTGCTATCCTGACCGGGCCTCGCCCGGATGGCGGAATTGGTAGACGCGCGGGTCTCAAAAACCCGTTCCCTCTGGGAGTGCCGGTTCGACTCCGGCTCCGGGTACATTCAGCACCGAGCGCCCGTCGAATAGCGGCGGCGACTCGGTGGATGCTCGGCCCGCCATCCGTCCCTCGCGACCCCCTTGGCGAGAAGATCCAAACCGTACCACGCTTCTATCTGTTCCATTCACTCTATTACGTGCTCGAAGACGTGTTCAGAGCCTAGCGCAACTCGGCGCCGGGAAAAGGCAGAGGCGAGGTCCCCAACGAGACCTCGCCCCCGCTCTACCCGTTCGAAGCTACAGCTCGGTGGTGGCCAGAGCCTTCAGCAGTTCTTGAGAGGTTTCGATGCCGCGATAGAAGTTCTCGATACGGAAGTGCTCGTCCGGAGCGTGCAGATTTTCATCGTTGAGCCCGAATCCAAGCAGGATCCCCGGTATCCCCAAAATCTTCTCGAAATCCACCACGATGGGGATGGACCCGCCCTCCCGTAAGCGCACCGGCTCTTTGCCGAACACCTGCTTGACGGCTGTGGCTGCCGCTTCTAGGGCCGGATGATCCACCGGGGTGAGCCACGGTTTCCCGCCGTGGACCGAAGCTACACGGCAGGTTACCGTCGGGGGGCAGAGGCTTTCGATGTGGGCGCTGAGCAGTTCGGCTATCTCCTGGGGATCCTGGTTCGGCACCAATCGGCAGCTGATCTTTGCCATCGCGCGATTGGGCAGAACGGTCTTAGCCCCTTCACCGGTGTATCCCGAGAGCATACCGTTGATCTCGAGGGTCGGTCGGGCGGTGCGCTGCTCGAGGGGGGAGTAGCCGGGTTCGCCCGCCAGCCCCGGAACCTCCAGGTCGCTGCGGAACTCCTCTGCGTCGAACGGTAGCGCGGCGTAGCGAGCCCGCTCCTCTTCGGTCATATCCTGGACCTTGTCGTAGAAGCCGGGTACTGTGATCCGCCCGTCCTCGTCTTTGAGTCTCGCGATGATGCGGGCAAGTTCGAAGGCCGGGTTCGGTACTGCTCCCCCGAAGACACCGGAGTGGAGATCGCTCTTGGCGCCTATGAGATCGACTTGGATGTAGGCCAACCCCCTGAGGCCGTAGACGATACTCGGAGTGTCCGGGGCGTACATGGCGCTGTCCGAGACGACCAGCACGTCCGCTTTCAGAAGCTCTCGGTGGGCTTCGAGGAAGGCGGGGAGGTTCGGACTGCCGATCTCCTCTTCACCTTCGATGACGAACTTTACGTTGATCGGGAGAGTGCCGGTATCCTCGAGGAGCGTGGCTACCGCTTTTACGTGACACAGAAACTGTCCCTTGTCGTCGGTGGCGCCTCGGGCGTAGAGTTTGCCGTCTCGCTCGGTCGGCTCGAAGGGTGGGCTGGTCCATAGGTCCACGGGATCCTCGGGCTGCACATCGTAATGTCCGTAGATCAGCG
>CAZDLH010000044.1:0-10305 GCA_964505925.1 uncultured Burkholderiales bacterium | reverse complement strand
GAGCACCGCTACTCGATCCGGGAAAGGTCGAGTGCCGAAATTTCGGTATGCGATCCTTTGGAGTTCCGCGTACTTGTGAGGTAAGCGGTCACGCCAGATAGGCAGTTCGACGAGGGCCTCGTCCGGAAGAGCGAGAGTCGGAATATCCGCCTCTGCACAGTGCACCTGCAGGAGTTGGCGAAACTCAGGGAACACTTCGCTGGTCCGCCAGCTTAGGGAGCCCATAGCTTGTCCGTTCAGGCTCAGCTTCAACGGATAGACCTGGGTGCTGTTACGGATCCGTTGTGCGAACTGGGCTTGCCGCTTTAGGAGCAAAGAGCTGAGCGTACGCTGGAGCCACGAACGTTCTTTGGCGGAGGCCTGACTCACTACTAATTTTAGCACGCCCGTCTCGAGGGTGGAGTGCTCTCGGACCAGTTTGTCGCCGTTCCATTGGAGACACTCCTTGAACGCTGGGAGAAATATTCGGAACGGTCGATTCTGGCGGAGCCCCACGTCCCATAAGCCGAGCATCAGATCGCGTAAGGGGTGCTCGTTGGGTAGGTCGGGGCGGAAGAACGCAGCCTCTAGTTCAGCGGGATGCCATTCGAGGTCGGGCAGTTCGAAGAGCACCGCACTGCGGTCCTGGGTGATCCTCACAGAGGAGACGCGGGGCCAACGGCTGACCCCTTGGAGCACCTTTAGAGCCCAGTCGCAGTCACCGGGCAAACTGTGCTCCGCGAGCATCTCCAAGGCCCGCTCTTTGGAGATGGTGAAAGCGCCAGCTGAATCGATCTCGCCGACATCGTGCTGGCTTTCGAGATATGTTGAGAGATCCGAAGAGTCCATCTCTTGATTGCCTTTCTCTCAGGGGAGACTTTGGGAGCTGCCCGCAGACAACGGTGTGAGGTCCAACAGCGCGCCTTCGCCTAGAGCATCGACCATCCCTAGAAGGTTGGCCGAGCGCTCGACCAAGACTTACGGTAGTCCGAGCTCACCTCTGCTCGATAAATTCCATAGCCTCGGCGAAGGCTTCCTGGGGAGCGAGCAGATGGCCTAGGCCAGGTACGTCTAGAAACTTCGCTTGGAAGCCGTCGGCTAAATAGCCTCCGTGATAGATGTCGTGGAGGTGCCCATAACGGAAATCCTGCTCTCCAGTTACAATAACGAAGCGCACCTTCTCCTTGACCTCGTCCACTTCGACCTGGTCGCCGCCTATCATCACTCCATAGCGGTGGCCTTGGTCCCTATCTAGTGGCTTTGCTCGGACCTGGGGAACGGGTCGAAGATAGTCTGCCCCCACACTCATGATCGCTCCTCGGAAAAGTTCGGGATGGTAGAAGGCAACGAAACTCGCCATCCTGCCGCCTCCGGAAAGACCTGCCACATAGACTCGATCGCGATCGATGTTATACTCGTCGAGCATAGCGTAGCCGGCAGCGATAGCCAGCCCGGTCCTACGGTTCACCGGTTGATCGTTGCCGACGTTTCTGGTGCTGACCATCAAGAGATCTCGTTCGACCAATACGGGACCCCAGTCGAGCGGTATGAAAGGCACGTCGGATGGAGAGTTGAAAACGATCAGACCATAAGTCTTCTCGGGGTCGAAGTTCGAAGGGCGGGCCACCATGAACTCTTCGATCAGCAAAGTCTGGTCGTAGTCCACGGCAGTATGTCGTCGTGGGATGTCCGGAAGATCGTAGAACCGCTGCTCCATCACCTCCATGGTGACCTCTTCTTTGGTTTGACCAGGGAGATATTGACAGCCGACCAGTGCAAAGAGAATGGCGTAAGCGAGAAATTTTCTCATAGGGAATGCATTTGGGTCTAGGCCGCGGAAGACCTGCCCTCGGACTAAGAAGGATGACTCTCGGCCTTGAGGGCTCGTCTAACTTTGTTATCGTTATCGTTATCGCTGCTCGATGTACCGTAAGGCTTCCCCGAGAGCTCCCGGGGGAGCGATCGTGTGCCCCATGTTCGGCACATCGAGAAAGGTCGCCCGGTATCCGTCGGCGAGATAGCCTCCGTGGTAGATATCGAGAAGATTGGCGTAACGAAAATCTTTTGCCCCGGTGATGATTACGAAGCGCACGTTCCTTTTTACACGAGGGACATTGACCCCATCGGAGCTGCTCATCACCCCGTAGGGATAGCCTTGGTCTCCCGCGAGAGGCTCGGCTTTCACCTGCTCTACCGGTCGAAGAAAGTCTGCTCCAACACTCAAGATGGCGCCTCGAAAAATCTCCGGGTGATAGAACGCGACGTTGCTGGCGATCCTTGCACCGCCGGACAGACCGGCTGCATAGACTCTGTTCCTATCGATATTATACTCGCTGAGCATGGCGTAAGCAGCGGCCACCGCTAAGCCTCTTCTTCGGCGGGGATCCTGATGATTACCAGCCCTCTTCACAGTGACCATCAGGAGGTCTCGCTCTAGTAGGACGGGAGACCAGAGCAGCGGGAGGGTCGCCTGATCCTCTGGACTGATGTAGACGATGAGGCCGTAGGTCTTGCGGGGGTCGAAATCCGAAGGTCGAGCCACCAAGAACTCTTCAGATGCGAAAGACTGCTGATAGTCTACTGCAGTACTATTGCGAGGTATCCCTGGAAATCGGCGAAAGGTCTGCTCGCTCACCTCCATGGAGATCCTCCCGGCCGGTTGGGCTTCGAGAGATGGGCTGACGACTAGCGCAAAGAGAATCAGGGGGATGAAAAAGTTTCTCATACGGAAGAGTTTGGTTTCAGAGAGCAGAGCACCTTCATTGAAAAACTCAAGAGGGCTATCTTGTTGCGTTGTCCTCACGCTCTCCCGAAGACCGCGCAGGTATGGAGGGCGTACACCTTTTACAGAATCCCGACGTCGATAGCCCTGCAAGACTCTTCGCATCTGAAACGAACACAGCAGGTATGGACACGCTCTATTTCGTTGGTGCGGCTCTGCTGATCGCTGCGACTCTCATCCCGCTGTCGCCTTTTCAGCACTGGTCTGTTCGGGGGTTCGACTTTCTGAAGGTCCACCAAGCTTTGGCGATCCCGGCTTGGATGCTGCTAGGGCACTTTACTGCAGCGGATCATCCAGTGACACGCTGGATACAGCTAACTCTGCTTCTTTGTTTTCTCTACGACGGGGCACTCTTGATCCAGTACACACCGCTGTATCCTCTCCGGCGACCCACTCTCGTTTCGCCCCATTCAGAACCGATCTCGATACTGTCGGTGAACGTGTATCAGTTCAACACCGACTACCCTCGCTTCTTGGAGATGGTTCGCGAGGCCCGACCGGACATGCTGCTCACCATGGAGTCGAACGAGGATTGGGACACCGCGATGCGCCCTCTAGAGCGAGAGTATCCGTTTCACTGTAAGGTCCCGCTAGAGAACACTTACGGAATTCATCTCTATAGCAGGCTGCCCATGAGTGCGATGGTCCACCGTTTCGTGGCCGATGACCTGCCGAGTATCGAAGCGGACGTCACGACCAAAGACGGCTATCGGTTCACCCTTTTTGGAGTCCACCCACCTCCACCGAGTCCTACTGAGGAGGCGACCTCCAAAGAGCGCGACGGTGAACTGATGTCGGTGGCGAAGAAGGTTCGGCAAGACGGTAAGACCACGGTCGTAGTAGGAGACTTCAACAACGTCGCTTGGTCCCGGGCTTCCCGCTTGTTTCGTCGCGTATCCGAAACTATCGACCCACGAGTGGGACGCGGTCTATACTCTACTTTTCACGCCGGTAGCAGATTTTTACGGGTCCCCATCGACCTGCTGTTTCACACGACGGACGTGATGATCGAAGAGCTCAAGATTCTCCCGGATTTCGGCTCGGATCACCTCCCGCTCTACTGCCGATTCGTGGTGACTCAGTGCGACAACGGCCAGGACGAGCAGATCGAGGAGCTCGAGCCGGGCGAGATGGAAGAGGCCGAAGAGCTTGTTGAAGAAGGCATCGAGGAAGAGAGCGACAACCGCGAGCCGGTCGATAAGGCGCAAAAGAGTGGGGACTCCACCGCCTGATCCTGCTCCCCTGCAGGAGCGTCGCGCGGGCTCTTAGATGAAGGTCCCGGTTTCTGAGCTCCCGGTTCGGCAGAATAGGTGGCTTCTCTTGTAAACTGTATACCCGTCAGCGAGCGGAACTCTCGTGGCCAGGTCGAAGTTTTTGGGCGGGGTACGATATGAAAGTCGTCGAGTGCACACAAGACAGGTTTGTCTTTCAGGAGGAGTCCGAAGCGTTTCAAACGGAGGACAGAGTCTTCCAGCGCTTAATGAGATTCGGCTGCTTTCTTCCACTCATCGTAAGCTCGGTCGCTTTCGTGGTGTGGAGCTTCTACGCAGTCGTAATGAGGTACGATGAGAATGTACTCCCTTCCCTTGCTTTCGCGTTACTAACCGGAGTCGTCGGATGGGGTGGGCATCTCTATCTCAGGGCCAGACTGCGGAAAGGAAGAGGAGGGCTACGGTATACGTTTGCCCGGAACCGTAAGCCGATCGTGGAGGCCCACTTCCCGACGGGCGACCTTCGACCGCATAGCGCTATGGAGGTGGATGAGAAGTCGCGCCTTCGGTTTGTGGTGGTGCCGATAGGGCAGCATCGAAATCAAGGGATGTACGTTTCGTACCACCATCAAGCGATCCTGATAGGAGCCGATGGCGTGGAATACCTGATGGAGAGCCCGGCGGTCGTGCCTTTGTCATCTTGCTTGACGAAACTTCTCAATATTAGCCGGGTAACGGGTTTGCCGATCGAGCTCGATGGAGTACTCCTTCCGCGAGAGCCGGTTGAAGAATCGGCGCTCATGGACCATCCGAACGGGCTCCGATTCACGAGCCGAAAGGTGGATGGGCGTTTCGATTACCGAATCTCTCCGAGTTTAAGACACGCCTCTTTCTCCGCCTGGGCGGTTCTCGTAGGGCTCTTAAGTGGGAGCCTCGTTCTTGCGTTTATGACGCTGGAGACGACCTACAAGCTGGTCTGGATTGTGGCCCTGCTAGGGATCGGTCTGTGGCAATCTTACTGGATCCTCTCACAGGTGTTGGCGAGAGAGTCTCTGGTGGTGGATGAAGCGGGCTTCGTGTTTCAGGTTAACGGTAAGGAACGCACACGGCGTCAGCTTTCAGACCTCATCGAGCTTCAGGTGCTGCCCGAAGGCCCCTACGGGCTTTGGACGGTAGGGCTTTTTTTTCCGGGCCACACCGATCTGCTCTTCGCTCACCACGGGGTACTGCTAGAGGACGCAAGGCAGGTGGCCATCGATATCCTTAAAGTCCTACAAGAGCAGGGCCTAACGGTGCCGGAGGGGCAGTTCGGATCCCGCTTTTATGAGAGCTAGAAAGTCTTAAGTTTCTTCGTGCTACCCTGACGGGTTCTGTCAGGGTAGTCGATTACGATGGATCCATCACTCTCGAAGGAGAACCTTTATGCGTAAGCGCCTTCTACCGCTCATAGCTATCTTGGCTTTGGCGGCCCCCGCCTTCGCCCAGAACTCGTTGACCACCACCAGGATCGGGAACCTAGAGTACACCCACGGAACATTCAACGGCAAGACGGTGACCATCGCCACGCACCAGATCGGATCGAGCAGGTTCTCCACCGGCACAGTCGGTGGGAAAAGCTATAACAGTACGAGCTACTCCATCGGCACGAGTCGGTACTCCACCGGCCAACTCGGGGGGCAGGCCGTCAACTCGCATACCTTTAAAGTGGGAAACAGTAGCTTTACCAGTGGCACTATAGGGGGGTCTTCTTTCTCCACTACGACGAATCGGATCGGGAACACTCGCCACACGACGGGAACCGTTAATGGCTCGCAGTTTCAAGGAATGCGACAGATCGGGTGGTGAGCGCAAAGGCTGCTCTTTAATGATGTCCACTCGGCAGGTTGTGGGATGGAAGACTCCACTCCTCGAGGGGTGCTTTCTGACTGAGGTGTTAGGAGGTGTTCGTAGCCCCCTTCTTCAGTTCTCATCGATTTAGAAGCTCATTCGTCTAGTGACATCCGATCAGCTGTAGCTCCAGGACTGGCGGCCGGGGCGCTATCCCCTCGGTCGTGAAGAGTGCTCAAAGTGTATCTCTTGAGGGGATGTTTTTGCTAAGAGTAGAAAGAGCAGATGAGGGTAGCTTATGAAGATCGTTGAGAACTCCGAGAACAAGTTCGTCTTCGAAGAGTGGAACGCAAAGTTCGATTCGGGAGACAAGGTCTTCCATTCTATAATTAGGGTCGGCTGCTTCCTCCCTCTGGCTGTCACTTCACTACTGCTTGGACGGATGGCCTTCGTAGCCTACGATCGCCAAGATATATGGGCTGCCCTGGTGTTGGCTCTCATGGTTTTTGTAGTAGGGTTTTTCGGATGGGGGGGGCTTTTCAAGGCGAGAAGCATCGCCAGGAAAGGCCAAAGTGGGTTTCGTTACACTTTTTCTCGAGGTCGGACGCCTGTTGTGGAGGTGGTCGAGCCCAGTGAAGGACTCAAGCCATACGGATCTATAAGCTTAGGGCCCGGCTCTTACCTGCGCTACTGGAGGGAGAAGGGAAAGCTTGGGCCGCACACTTCGAGTTCGGTTCGTTATCGACGAGTCTCGATCGTCGAAGCGGATGGAACCGAGGTGAAATTGGGCGGAGAGGGGCAACAGTCGTTTAAAACCTGCCTGCTCAAACTTCTCAATGTTAGTAGGATTACGCGGGTACCGATACGTCTCGAGGGACCCCCCCAGACTCCGTATCCGCAGAATGAGTTCGAGTTCTCTACCCCCCTAAATGAACTTTTTTCTGTACTTCTTAGAACGGAGGAGTGCTTCGAGTATCACATTCCAGCAAGCTCCAAGAACGTTTCCTCTATTCGTTGGACCTTCATGACTTTGGCGTTCATAGCAGGGGGTCTCTTCTTGCTCTTTCCTTTCGAAATGCCGCAAGAGAAGGTTCTCCCTGTCCTTTTTTCGTTGGGTTTGGCTGCGTTAATGCTAGTTTGGAATCTCAAGGATCGGTTTTCTAGCGAATATCTGCTGGTAGATAGCTCTGGTTTCGTGCACAATGTCAACGGTAAAGAGCGGTTTCGTCACCCCTTGTCGGACCTTCTAGAGGTTCGGGCTTTCCCGTTTCCCCCCGAGTCCGAGCTCGCTGAGTCAAACTACTTGGTCTGGCTTTTTTTTCCCGACTCGGTTCAACCGCTTCTCGAGAACAAATCTTTATCTATGGCCGATGCCCAGCAAGTGGTACTAAGCATCCGTAAGGTGCTTCAAGAGCACGGGCAACCTCTCTCCGATGGACCGTTCGGTTCTCATCTGTTAGACGGGTAGTCTGACTATCGAGGCTATGGTTGTCAAAGCGGGCCGATGGCCTGGACTAGTCGAGCGGCTCTTTACGGCTCAATAGAAAGGGAGTAAGCGAGAGTCCCACCGTGATTGTTATAGAGTGCACCGAGCGAAGATTTGTTTTCGACGATTCCGGTAGAATCGGTGAGAATGGGCCGGGGTTGAGCTTTCTGATTAAGCTCCTTCAAGTAGGCTGCTTTCTCCCATCCTTACTCATAGTATGGTCAGGGGTGAGTGCAGTTCTAAGTGGAAACTCTGACAGCGCGTTTTTGTCCTTATCGATGGGGCTTTTCGCCGCTGCTATTACCTGGGTTCTCCTCCGCGGCATTTATGGGTCGCCCAGCCAGGCCGGGGGAGTGCTACGATACACCTTCGCCCGAGGGGAGACCGCCCTCATCGAGTCGTATCATCCGGGCTTGGGTTTGGCGCCGGTGGATACTATCGCCCTCGATGAGGACTCTCATCTAAGGTACTGGACTGAGCGAATCACGGGGACGCGACAAAGGGGAAGCTATGGGCCTAGGACGACGACCCACGATCGAGCGGGTATCGTTCAAGCCGACGGGACCGTAGTCAGACTAAGATCTCAGTATCAAGAGACGGCTGCGAGCGTTCTGACGCGACTCTTGAACATCAGCCGAGCGACCGGGTTACCGATCCAGTTAGATGGCGTCGAGCTTCCGAGGCCAGCGGTTGGTGAGCTCAGTTTCTCTCGGAAGTTCTTGCGACTCGTTTCGGATTTTCGAGATGAAAAGGGGGTTTTTCAGTACCGGCTTCGTGCTGGTGCCAGGAACGTACCTTTCTTCCTTTGGCTCATCTTAGGAGCGTTCTTGGGGCTGTCCTTAGCATCGGCTCTGTTTGCCGAATACGAAGCGCAGAGAAGCACTTGGTCGCTGATAGCAGCGGCGATGGCCTTAATCTCTTTCTGCTTCGTAATAGATTACTGGATCCTCAATGAGCGTTTGCAGGTGGACGGCGCGGGATTCGAGTTCTGGCGCGACGGAGAACAGCGCGCGCGATACCCGCTTTCAGAACTGCTGGAGCTGCGGGTACTAACACGACCGAAAAGCGAGTTCCGTCCTCTGAACTATACGGTAGGGCTCTTTTTTCCCGGGCAGACGGAACTGCTCTTCGAGCACCACAGACTCTCCTATTCTGATGCTCAGCAGGTCCTGCAACGCATCGCAGGAGTGGTCAAAGAGTATGGTGTGCCTGTTCCCGATGGACCGTTCGGTTCCAGCGTCATCCAGAATCAGGTTAAATCCACGGACTCCAACGCATAGAGGGTGAGACGCACGAGACGATCTAGCTGCTCTCCTTGGGAGGTCGCACGGCTCTCCGCTCTCTAGAACCTGTGGCTTACTACTAGGTATCAACTTTGTAACACTCGAAGGCAAAGTTTATCGTATCCTGAGAGTAGGAAACGCAACGCTTCTGCTTCTCCGATGCCCCTGAGGCCGACGGACGAGCACGGGAAAGCCTTAGACGGTCACGACGACGGACTCTTCGAGTTCTCGTTGGAGAAGTTCACGCAGAACTTCGGTCAGATCGCCCGCCAAGCGAGCTGAGAGCTGTATCGAGGGTGTTTTAGCGAAGGTGGGCATTGCGCATCTCCTCGAGGAGACGAGAGCGCGGGGAGGCTTGCTCGTCCTGGGTTTTCGGAACAGGTAATGCGGACTGAGCCGTACGAAGAAGGTTGACCAGCTCCTCCGGATAGGTGCGGGCCCTCCGGATCGAACTCTGCACACGAGTTATGCCCCAAGTCGTGAGGAACGCGCTCGCCCAGGGAGCGAGGAACGCTCCAGCTAGACCGAGCGCCCCAGTACCCACGGTCTTCGCCATCCCGATCCGCTCCTCGCGCTGTACCATCTCTTGAATAGCCTCTTTCAACGGTTCGTATCGCTGAGTTTCAAGCTCGGTGCGGAGCTGGTCTACGACGGTCTGATGGCGCCCCTTTCGAGCCTCGCTGAAAAGAAGACGCACTCCGGTGAGGTCGGTCTCGAGTCCTTCGGCGTTGACGTAGACGGCAACGCCCAGCCCCCTGTTCAGATAGCGTAAGGTATCGCTATCAACCACCGCGCCGTCTTGCACCCAGAAGAGCTTCGAGTTGCACGGTTCCATGGCCCAACCGTCTCCCGTCTGACCGAGCTGTGGAGCTTCCTGGCCCTTCTTGCGTAAAGTTAGGATATAAGGTACCTGCCCATCTCTACCGTGCTGCTGTTTTTCGAAGGTCCACATCGCAAGCCGAGCCTCCCAGAGGCTAGACGCGTTTACGCCCCCTACAGTAAAGCCTAGAGCGTAACTGCTCGAACCGGGGCGGAGCGTGCCAGGGGGGATGGGCAGCTTCGGAACATCCACCTCCAGGCTGCTCATCCAGAAGGGGATGCGGCTCACCGTCGCAGTGTGAGCCCACCCGTACTCCGCGCACTGGAGTAGAGAGTCGACGCGTCTTGCGTCCACGGTGAGCGGGATAGGACAGACGTAACAGTAGTCGTTGAGAACTCCTGCGAGGTCCCGGTTCATGCGAGCTGCTATCGCGCTTGTATTCAAGCGGCTGAAGAATGAGGAGCTCCTGGGAAAGTACGAGATGCTCAGGTAGGCCACCGAATGCGATTCCGAGGTCGCCACTCGACGCAAGGCCTCACCGTCCCAGATCAAGGTCAAGGACGAGCCCGGCAGCGTTAACTGAAAAGGGTGCTTCTCTCGTAGGGCGACCACCCATAGACCGCTCACCAAGTGCTTTAGAGCCGGGGATCGGGGAGAGTCCGGATCGTAAAATGCGTCCTCGAAAGCTTCCAGCGTAAGACCCGGCAGTTCGCAGTACATGTCGAGTTGTCGCGATTTGAGATCGATCCGTATGGGACTGTTGCCCCCGCTTCGCACCGCAGCCTGGACGAGTTTTACGGCCCAGGCGTAATCGAAGGGAAGCTGAAAGGTTGCGAGCTTCTCTAGGGCCTTCTCCCGCGCGACCGTAAAAGATGAGTCGGTCGCCTCGAGCTGGCCCTCGACCTTCTCGCCTCGCG
>CAZDLH010000043.1:0-10377 GCA_964505925.1 uncultured Burkholderiales bacterium | reverse complement strand
GGGGGATCCAGAAGCGGTTCGAAGTGCACCATGGGGTGAAGTTCACCGACGAAGCTCTGGCCGCTGCCGTCGCCCTATCGGTGCGCTACCTGCCGGACCGGAATCTGCCCGATAAAGCCATCGACTTGATCGACGAATCCGCAGCTCGCATGAAGACCAAGTCGGGCGTTTTTTCGCTGGACGCCGAAGGACGGGCTAGCCTAACGGTAACCAAGGACGTGGTGGCCGAAGTGGTGGCGGACTGGACCGGGATCCCCGTTCAGCGCATGTCCGAGCAGGAGAGCACGCGCCTTCTACAGATGGAGCAGGAGCTCGCCGGTAGGGTGGTCGGCCAAGACCACGCGGTGACGGCTGTAGCCCAAGCGATCCGGGTGGTTCGGGTGGGGCTGGTGGCTCCCAACCGACCGGCTGGCGTGTTTCTGTTTATGGGGCCCTCGGGGGTGGGCAAAACCGAGCTGGCGAAAGGTCTGGCCGAGTTTCTGTTCGGCGACGCCACCGAGATGGTTCGGCTCGATATGAGCGAGTACCACGACAAACATTCGGTCTCCCGGCTGATCGGCTCCCCACCGGGCTACGTCGGGCACGATGACGAGGGGCAGCTGACCCGGGCGGTGCGGACCAAGCCGTACAGCGTGGTGCTCCTCGATGAGGTCGAGAAGGCCCACCCGGAGATCTTCGACCTCTTTTTGCAGGTCTTCGACGACGGTCGGCTCACCGACTCCAAAGGCCGTACCGTGAACTTTACCAACACCTTGATCATAATGACCTCCAATCTGGGCGCCCGGGAGCTGCTGGAGGCGAATCTGCCTAATCGAGGGTTCGCGGGTCAGCTCAACGACATGCCGACTCAGTATCAGCAAGCTCTGAAGACTCATTTTCGCCCCGAGTTCCTAAACCGAGTGGACGAGCTGATCGCCTTTCGAGCACTGGAACGAAACGATCTGTACGGGATCGCCGACATCCACCTCGGGCATCTGCAGTCCAATCTTTTCAAGAGCAAGGGGGTCCATCTCGAGGTCACCGCCGACGCGGTCGAGCTGCTGCTCGAGTACGGCTATCAGCCGCAGTTCGGGGCTCGCCCCTTGCAGCGCGCCATCAGTACGCATCTTTCGCGACCGCTGGCCGAAGAGATGCTCCGCAATCCTCTCGTCGAAGGCGAGACGCTGGTCGCTGACCGCGAGGGGGACAAGCTGGTCTTCCGCCGGGCAGCCCCGCCGGTCTCGGACCCCGGGCCGCTCGGCTCCACCGAGGCCACTCCCGCGGGGCGGGCCTCACAGCTCGACGACTTCGAAGGGCTCGACTCCAGAATGGACGCCCCCCGGCCCCGCGATCCCTCGGGTCGCAGGACCGGTATCGGGGAGCACCCCTTCGGAGGCTCGCTCGGGACTACCACTGCGGGCGAGGCGTCGCCCTCCCCGCCTCCGCCCCCGCCTCTACCCAGGGGGGGCTCGCCCATCCACCCCGGAGAGACCGGCGGTCTACCCGGGAACTTCGAGCCCGGAGGTCCTAGAGAGCTCTTCGGGACGGAGGGCGGTTCACCCACGGTGGTCGGGGCCGGAGGCCCCCGGTTTCAACGACCCGCTCCGCCGTCAGGACCGGGGCCGAGCCCATCGAGCCCGCGGGCCACTCCGCCCTCTGGCTGGTCCCCCGTGGCTGGTCCCATGGGGCCTCTGGACGCTCCACCCGTCCCGCCGCCTTCCCAGAGCCCGCCCTCTAAATCGGGCGACCGCAGCACACCGTTTCGCCCCCTCCGGTCGCCGAATCGGGGATCGAGCGACGACTCTCCAGAGGAGGGAAGGCGCCGATGAAGGTTCAGCTCGAGGTCTTATCCGGGCCCCTCGATGGGCATATCTACGTTTTTAACTCTACCTCGGATATCGGACGGGAGGCGAAGCTGCGGCTGGCAGTCGATCGCTTCATCTCCCGACGGCACGCGATCCTAGAGGTGCAGGCGACCACCGTCTCCGTCGAGGACCTCAACTCGACCAACGGCACCTTCGTCGACGACGCCCGGCTGCAGGGCAAGGTGGAGCTGTCCAACGGGAAGATCTTCCGCATCGGTCGGACCTGGCTCCAGGTCCGGTGGTAGTCGAGCCCGGCGAAGCTCGATCGTCGGCGCGCGCTCCGGACTACAGGCGTCTCTTTTTGACTTGAGCTTGGAGTCGCAGGGGTAGAGAGACAGCCATCAAGATCAAGATAAAAGAGAACGGGATGGCCGACATCTGGGCCACCGCTTGAATCGGGTCGAGGTTTCCGTGCTGGACCAGAAGACCGGTGACCGCGGCCATTACCAGAGCCCACAGCATCTTCAGCTTAAGGGAGGGGTCCAGGTCCCCTTCGCTGGTCATCATAGCCAGTACGAAGCAGGCGGAGTCGGCCGAGGTGACCAGGAAAATGAAGATCAAAGCGACGGTGACGAGCCGAGTGAGGGTGTCTAAGGGGAGCTGGCCTAGCATGTAAAACAGCGCCTCTTGATACTGGGCGGCCCGTATCAGTTCCGGCAGCCCCTGGTCACCCGACAAGATCATGTTCAGAGCCGTGCCCCCGAAAACAGCGAACCAAGCTATGGTGAAAACGGTGGGTACGAGCATGCCTCCGAGGACCAGCTCTTTGATGGTCCGACCCCGGGAGATGCGGGCGATGAAGATGCCGACAAAGGGGGCCCAAGCGATCCACCAAGTAAAGTAGGTGATGGTCCAGTTCGCCATCCACTGTTCGTAGCTCGGGGTGAAGGGCGCCACCTGAAACGATAGGCTAGGTAGTGCGGTCAGGTAGCCTCCGATGGTATCCACGAACAGTTTGGTGTTGAAGAGCGTAGGGCCCACCATGTACAAAAAGGCGAGCAGCAAAACGCAGACGGCCATGTTCAGGTTCGAGAGGATCTTAATCCCCTTCTTGAGGCCCGTGGTGGCCGATGCTAGGAACGCTATGGTGATGGCCGTGAGGATCAAAAGGTACCCCCCCCGGTTATTGACGGCTAGACCGAGCGTGCCCTCGATCCCGGCAGCTAGCTGCAGGGTGCCGGTACCCAGGGAGGCGGCCAGTCCGAAGACGATAGCTAGGGTGGCCGTCAGGTCGGTGGCTTGAGCCAAGATCCGGTCGAGGAAGCGGTTGGGAGCCAGTCCGGTGACGGCCGAGCTCACCAGGTAGTTCTTGCGGCGACGGAATCCGTAGTAGGCCACCGCGACCGCGCACAGCGTGTAGATCCCCCAGCCGTGAAAGCACCAGTGAAACATCGTTAAAGCCATAGAGTGGCGGGCGGCTTCGATAGTGCCGTCGGCCATCACCGGGTTCGATAGGAAGTGGGTGACCGGTTCGGCCGCTCCCCAGAAGAGGATCCCTACTCCCATTCCAGTGGAGAACAGCATGCAGTACCAGGAGATGTTGGAGAACTCTGGAGTGTCGTCGGGATCTCCCAAGACGACATCCCCGAAACGAGAGAAAGCGAGATACATCAGATAGATCAAAGAAGAGGTGGCGAGCAGGACGAAGAACCACCCGAGGTTGGTGGTGATCCACTCTTTGATGCTCCGGCTGAGAACCACCATCCGTTCGCCTTGGAACTGAACCCAGATGGTGAAGAGAAAAGCCAAGCTTAAGGAGAGGATCAAGTTGAGGTTGATCGTGCGGCGCTCTTCTGCTCTGACCTCTTCGGTCGGGCGGGCTGCATCGGCTCTGAGCCTATTTTCCACGACCGTTCGAAACTCGCCGACCAGTCTGCGAACCTTCGGCTCGTCGCTCCGCCGCTTATACTCTTCTCGTAGTTTTCGTTCGAAGTCTTGGACTTCGAGGTCCAGATCGGATTGAGACAAATAATACTCCCAGTTGCTCGAAAGGCTGTTCTGGTTCTAGCGTGAGCCTCACCACAACTTTCTATGCGTACTATTTCCGATAGCAGCGGACGCTCCTTCTTGAGCTTAAGATCGAGGGAGCTCGATTTCGCGTGGGGCTTCAAGCCACGGTTTTCAGTACGTCTTAATCTTGACTTTTTTAGTGGGGATTCCTTAGAATACGGCCGGAATGACTACTGAAGAGATCGAAAAGATGATCAGAGCTGGACTTCCGGATGCCCAGGTCGAAGTGCGAGATCCGATGAACGATCGCACTCACTTCGAGGCGACGGTCCTAAGTCCAAGTTTTCGAGGCAAGACCAGAGTGCAGCAGCACAAGATGGTCTACGAGACGTTAGGGGACTCCTTCGAGGGCCCCCTCCACGCCCTCGCTCTGAAGACCGGGAGCCCCCCCGAGTCGTAAAGGGCGGTATCGGGCTCTAGGTCGTAAGAAACGGTCGGGCCCTAAGGAAAGGATGCAATCTATGAGCCTATCAGAGGAGATGCGTACCCGTTTGCAGCGGGACGTGGACGAGAACCCTGTGGTCCTCTATATGAAAGGGACCCAAGACTTCCCGATGTGCGGTTTTTCAGCCCGGGCAGCCCAAGTGCTGAAAGCTGCTAAGGTAAAGTTTGAAGACTTCAATATTCTCGAGGATGATGAGCTGCGACAAGGTCTGAAGATCTTTAGCGAATGGGCTACATTCCCCCAGTGCTACATCAAAGGACAGTTCGTTGGCGGATCCGACATTCTGCTCGAGATGTATGAGACTGGAGAGCTGCAGGAGATGGTCAAGGACCTCCAGGGAGCCACCTCTTAGAAGCGCTACTCCAGCTTTCACAGGACTGAAAAAGGCCCGGTTCTTCCAGAGAGCCGGGTCTTTCTTTATGAGCTTTTTTCGCGCTCTTTTAACGGCACTCTCATCTACTAGACCGAGCGGTCGAAGGCGCTTTCTTTAGGAGCTCGCGTAAAGATGGGAAGTTCTCTCAGAGAAGTCGAAGTGGTGCACTCGGAGGGGGCCGGGCCAGAACGGAATGAGGTTTGAGACCAGCGGAAGGTGAATACGGGGACGAAGAGACCTACGACGGCTTTTCGCAAAGGCACGGGGCCGAGGGCCCCAGTGTCGCTCTGCCTTCCGACGGAGCGTCGGAGGGGGCCGAAGAGTGGCTCCCGACCATCTCTAAGGTTCAAGAGTCCTGGTCAGAGGAAGAGGACGACCGCAACGGTGGCGTGGAGGCCTTGGCCGAGCCCGAGGAGGAGCAGCCCCTGCTCGATGAGCTCTGGCCTGAGGAGACGCCGTCCGCCCGAGAACCGGAGGTAGCCTCCCTCCCGGAAGAGCTCTGGCTCGAGGGCCTTGAGCCTGCGGTCGAAGAGGAGCTGCCGGACTCACTGGAGCTGTTCGAGCGTTTACAGCAGGAGGCGGCGAGCACCGGCGAGGAGCTCGAGCCTGCGGTCGAAGACGAGTTACCCGATCCCCTGGAGCTCTTCGAACGTCTGCAGCGAGAAGCGGCGCCCTCCGAAGAGCTCGACGCCGAAACCGACGAGGGACTGCCGGACTCTCTGGAGCTCTTCGAGAGTCTCCGGCGAGAGCAGACCGTAGCCCGCTTCGAGAACGTTTCGCGTGCGGCGCATTCGCCGTCGGCTTCAACTATGGGGGAGGCCATCGGTGAGCGAGAATCCGTCGAGGGCTACCGAGGACCGATCGAGGAGTCACCGGAGTGGGATGAGTTCGATGAGGAGCTGCCGGACCCTCAAGCTCTCTTTCAGAAGCTTCAAGGGATGTCCCTCGATCAGCTGGACCCCCCGGAGACCGCTGAGCCCATCTCCGAGCGAGAGGGCTTTCCGGCTCCCCTGGCTCTGTACGAGCCGGACGAAAGGGGCGAAGTGGGCGAAGCGCTGGAGCCTTCCCCAGGTTTCGTAGACGAAGGCTCGAGCCCGGCCTCGGGCGGGCTTTCGCAAGGGCCGCCCGCTCTTCCAGACCCCAAGGCCCTGTACGAACAGCTCGAAGCCGAGGAGGAGGAGCCGGCGGCGGTCGGTTTTTTTGGACGGATCCGCCAGGCGCTCTTTAGAGATCGGGGGGAGTCTAAGGCGGCGCCTTCGTCCCCACCTGCGCTACCCGACCCCGCAGAGCTCTACCGGCAGCTCGAACAAGAAGACGAGCAGGAGGACGAGCTCGAGCAGCCAGAGCCCAGCGGCCCTTTCGCAGCTCCCCGGATCGCGGCTGGCGGCTGGGCTCCAGTGCTCTCGGAACTACCGGTGGAGCCGGACGAAGACCTGCGGAAGCCGGCCGACGAGCTCCCGAGTCCCGAAGAGCTGTTTCGCGCGATCGAAGAAGAGTACGCCCAAGAGTCGGGCCTACCCGAACTGCCGGACCTGGAGGCTTTTAAAGCCGAACTCGAAGCCGAGGAGCGGGCTCGCCTCGATCCGGACCTCCTCGAGGAGCTGTCCGGGCCGGAGCGCTTCGTCGAGACCGTATCCGACTTCGACTTCGAGGCGGGTTCGCTCTTCGGCGGCTCTATCCCCGAGGAGACGGCGCTGCCGGCGCCAGGCTCTCCGAGACCCGCCTCGACCGAAGAGCCTCCGGCGAGCAAGAGCGTACTTCGGGAGCTCGCCGATAGCGAAAAGAGCCACTCCGGCGCTCCGGGGGCGCTCTCGCCAGCTCGGATGGAAGGCCCTGGAGATGGGCCCGTACTCGGTGCGCCGGTAAGGACCGACCAGCGCGGTTCGAGCGGGACCGTGAAGGTGGATTTCACGGCTGAGGACGATGACTACGAGAGGCCGTCCACTCTGCTCGGGCAGAAGGGGCCGTCGTTTCTGTCCCGCACCTATCAGCCTACCTTCACTGAGAAGCGCTCCCGGGGAGGGCGGCCCGGCACTCGTGCTATCATCGCCGAGCAGCCGGGTAGGACCGCGGTGCAGATGGCTTCCAGCACCGGACTGCGGCAGCGTTTCTTTCGAAGGAAACGGGCCTTCGACCGGCAATCCTTGTCCATTTTTACGCGGCAGCTCGGGGCTATGCTCAACGCTGGTATCCCGTTGCATCTGGCGTTGGCTTTCTGCGCCGAATCGGACCCCGACCTAGCGCCCATCCTTTCGACTCTCGTCGAGAAGGTCGAGACCGGTTATTCCCTTTCGGGGGCGCTCGGGGAGTACCCCGACTCTTTCGACCCGGTCTACATCGGGCTGGTTCAGACCGGAGAGCTCTCCGGACGACTCAACGAGATGCTCTCGCGTCTGGCCGACGTTCTCGAGCGCGAACTCGAGCTCAAGAAGCGTATGATGTCGGTGGTCACCTATCCGGCCATGCTGATGGTCGTTTCGCTCTTGGGCACCCTGGGCTTTCTTTTCTTCGTTCTACCCCAGATCACACCACTGTTTCTCGACCTCGAAGTCGAGCTTCCGCTCCCGACCCGCATCCTGCTAACGACCAAGGAGCTATTGCTTCCGGGCCTGGCCGGCCTCGTTGTCTCGACGCTGCTGTACTGGGCCACCCGCAAGCGCATCGCGGCTTTCGTTAGCTCTAAGCCGCTCTTGAAGCGTCGACTCTCGGGGCTACCGTTTCGGGTCCCTATCCTGGGGAGGGTCTACGAGAAGGTGATCACGGCGCGGGTCCTGTACGCGCTGTCCACCATGCTCGACGTGGGGGTCACCATGAACCAGGCGCTGGCTCGCTCGGAAACGGCAGCCGGCAACGCCCACATAGCCCATCGACTGAAGGGGGCCCGGGAGGACCTCGCCGAGGGGGTGCCGGTCAGCGAATGCTTCCGCAATCACCGGGTCTTCTCCGAGACCGCGCTGCATCTGATCTCGGCCGGGGAGGAGGCGGCGCGACTGTCCGAGATGTTCTCCTATGTGGCCGAGCATTTCGATGAGGAGGTCGGGTACGCTCTCGATAGCGCCGCCTCGATGCTCGAGCCAGCTATCATGGTGATCATGGGGGCGGTGGTCGGGTTCATCGTAGTGGCGGCAGCGCTACCCACCATCCACCTGCTGCAGAATTTTTCTTAGCATCGGCGGCCCCGACAGGGGCCTGCCGAGCGGGCCGCGTACAGGGTCGCAGACCACCAACCCGAGGAGCCACGATGTCTGAAACCCCACTTCTATTAGAATTTCGATCCGCTGAACAGGTGGCTCACCTGCGACTCAACCAGCCGGAGAACCTGAACGCCATGGACTTGGCGATGGCCGGTGCGTTCCGCCGGGTCACCGAGACTCTGCATAATCATCGCGCCTTGAGAGCAGTGGTGATCAGCGGGGAGGGGCGGTCCTTCTCGGCGGGGGGGGACTTCGCTATGCTGCAGGCCAAAGCGAAGAAGACACCCGAGCAGAACCGCTTAGAGATGCTGGAGTTCTACCGCTCCTTTTTGGGGCTCCGGGACCTCAATGTGCCGCTCATCTGCGCGCTTCACGGGCACACGGTCGGGGCCGGGCTCGGTTTCGCTGCGGCTTGCGATCTGCGTCTGGGGGCTACCGAGCTGGCGTTGGCGGCTCCCTTTTTACGCTTGGGGCTCGCCCCGGGAATGGGGGGCAGTCATACGCTTCCTACGGCTTTCGGCGAGGCCCGGGCTCGGGACCTCATCCTCAGTGGACGTCGAATGGGGGCCGAAGAGGCGCAGCTGTGCGGATTTGTCTGTCGGGTGGTGGGCAAGGCCGAGCTTCTGGAGGCGACCTTTCAGAAGTGTTCGGAGGTCCTAGCGAACGGGCCGTACGCCATCGGGCGCTATCTGAAGAACCAACGGGAAGCCGAGCGAGAATCGCTCGAAAGTGCGCTCGAACTCGAGGCGCAAAGCCAAGCGGACTGCTACGCTCAGGCCGAGTTCTTAGAGGGGCTGGCTTCACTCCAAGAGAGGCGGGCGGCAAGCTGGTGAGCCTACCGCCCGCCCTTGGAAGAAGTGGCATCGACCAGACTTCAAGGGCTGCTGAGGATTTGGGAGGAGGGAGGTTGAGTCCACCTTGTTCAGCCCTGACCGATGCTACATACCATAAAAGCCTTTAGGCCAAAAGAAGTTTCTCTGATACGCGATTTTCATATTGTGCCTGGGCTTATCTGCCTCTTCTACTAAAGGTCAGACGCCGTCGCGAAGGTCGGCGAAGAGCCCGTTTTCCGGACCACGCCGCGAGTCCGCCCTAAGGCGATTCAGGCTAGGGGGCGGGAACCTGGAGCGAGCTCGACAGAGGGCCTGCTGGCCCTTGGGAGGCAACCAGGAAGCGAGGGTTTGGCCTTGAATCGCCAGGGGTGAATCCAGAGCAGTTTCTTCGAAGCCATTTCACCTGCGATGGGCACGCGGACACCTTCGCCCGCGTGGCCTTCGCTGGTGCAGATTTTGTCACCGGTAAGGGAGCCGAGGCTTTCCATATCGACTACCCCAAGATGCGGGAAGCGGATCTGAACCTGCAGCTCATGGCGGTCTACATTCCGCCTGAGATCGCGCGTCATCAAGGGACCGTGACCGCTCTGTGGATCGCTCAGTTCGCGCACCGCGTCTGCGACCGCTTAGCGCCCAACACCACACTGATCCAGACTAAGACCGATCTCGAGAGGGCGGTCGAGCAGGGTGGACAGCACCTGATGCTCACCCTGGAAGGGGTGGCCCCGCTGTTAGCCGACCTGGACCTTTTAGAACTTTTTTGGCGGAACGGATTCCGCTCCGTCGGTCTAACTCATAACGTGAATAACTGGGCTGCCGGCGGCTGTACCCCAGGCGAGGAGCGCACCTACGGTCTGACCAGGGAGGGGCGTGACCTGGTTCGCCAGGCGCTGAGCCTCGGGATGGCCATCGACTGCGCTCACCTATCGAGGAAAGGGTTTTACGACCTACTCCACTTGATGGGTGGGCGGCCGCTGATCAACACGCACGCCTGCTGCACCCGATTCGTGGATATCGAGCGCAACTTGACCAACGACCAACTGGTGAAGCTCGCCGACACCGGCGGTGTGGTGGGGATCACTTTCGTACCGGACTTTCTCTCCACGAAGAAGGTGGCTAAGGTCAGCTCCCACGATGTGTTCGCCCATATCGAGCACGCGGTAGAGCTGGTGGGTATCGACCACGTAGGGATCGGCAGCGACTTCGATGGCGTGCGGTTCCTGCCCAACGATCTCAAAGGCCCTAAAGACCTCACGAACTTGGTGACACGCATGGATGAAGCCGGCTGGTCGCAGGACGATATCGCCAAGGTGATGGGCGGCAACTGGCAGCGGGTTCTCCAGCAGCTTCTCCCGGCGGCTTCGGCCTGAGCGCCGGGAAGGCCCGACCGGTACAGCTGAGCCGTACTAGACCGGGGCCCGCACTGTCGGTAAGCTAGCCGGGTGTCCGGCTCTCCTGCGATAACCGAGGTCTCTCGGCTAGGCTCCGGTGCGGTCTTCGCCGGCGCGGTCGGCGTCCCCCAGAGTGCGTCCGGTGAGCGCGCCTTGGGACCGGTCGACTACCGCGCGGTCGCCAACACGGTGCTGTTAGACCGACGAGGGTGCCGCACTTGGCCGCTGTTGGAGATGCTGGAGGAGCGCGCCAGACTCGAGCCGCGAGCGCAGCGAGAGCTTCGTCG
>CAZDLH010000042.1:0-10378 GCA_964505925.1 uncultured Burkholderiales bacterium | reverse complement strand
CCGCACCCGACCGCTCTACGCTTTTTGGCCGGCACCCCCAACGTTCCCGCCCTCTACGCGGCTCGCCCGGCCCTGCAGAGGATCGTCGAGCTGGGGGTAGCCCAGATCCGCACCGCTTCCATCGCCAAAACCGAGCTCCTTCGCCAACGGCTAGATGAGCGGTGGGGTGCGGGTTCTCCGGTGAGAGTCCTCTCGCCGGAGGACCCCTCTCAGAGAAACGGCATGCTCTGTCTTGAGGTGCCGGACGGCAGGAGCACGGTCGCCTCCTTGACCCGCCAGCGGATCGCCTGCGACTACCGGCCGGATTGCGGCATCCGCGTCTCACCACATTTCTATAGCAGCATCGAGGATCTCGAGCGGCTGCTCGCCGGGCTCGAAAGAGCCGTCTCCGCGAGCTGACCTGAGCCTCGCCGCGGGCTCCGCGACCTTTTGGCCCCTCCCGATGAGTTACCGAAGGAGCCGGAATCGAGGAGTTCGCACCCCGGTCCGGAAACTTTTTTCGAGAACAAACGAGATGAGGAGTAAGCTATATGAAAGTCGTTAGGATCGAAGACCTCAAAGGGACCGAGCGCGAGGTCGTGAGCCCGGCGGGTTGGACCAGTGTGCGATTTCTTCTGAAGCAGGACGGTATGGGATTCTCGTTCCACGAAACCACTTTCCCCCCGGGGTTGGAGTTCGACATGTGGTACAAGCACCACCTGGAAGCGGTCTACTGCTATCAAGGGAGGGGCTTACTCACCAACCGAGATACCGGTGAGCAGTTCGTGATCGAACCCGGTACCCTCTACGCCTTAGACCAGCACGATCGCCACACCCTGAAGGCCGAAACCGAGTTGAAGCTAGTCTGCGCGTTCAACCCTCCGGTCACCGGACGGGAGATCCACGACGAGGACGGCGCCTACGTGATAGCCCCCGAAGATCGCGAGGAGGTCGACTCCCCTTAGGGCCCCTTAGGGCTGGGCTCTCTCCAGCGGGAAAGAGACGGTAAAGGCGCTCCCTCCACCATCGCGGTGGGCGTAGTCGAGTCGCCCCTTCAACTGCTCGGTCAGTCCCAGTACGATAGCTAGTCCGAGCCCGGTACCCCCCGAGTTCTGGCGGGTGGTGAAGAACGGTTCGAAAATTCGGGTCCTCATCTCCGGGGGGATCCCGGGACCGCGATCGAGGACGGAAAACCAGACTCTCTCTTCCGCCAAAGAGATCACCAGCTCACCCGCTCGAGCCCCATCCATCGACTGCTCCGCGTTCCGGAGTAGGTTGGCAACGATCTGAAACCAAGCTTCCCGATCGATGGAGACGATCGCCTCCCTGGCCTCCGAAGCGACCTGCACCGAAGGCTCGTGGAGTAGAACGTGCTTGAACAGCGCCGCTTTCTGAACCAACAGATCCTCCACGCTGCTGCGGATCAAGGTCAGATTCTGTCGGGCCGTCAGAGACAACAGCTTCGAAGTGAGCGAAGCGCCTTGAAGCACCGCTTCGTGGAGATCGGCGGCCAGCAGCTTCTCTTGCTCGTCGAGCCTTTCGCCGTCTAAGCAGTCGAGGCCGCCTTGCACCACCGTCATCAGGTTGTTCAGGCGGTGGGCCAGCCCCGAGGACAGCCGTCCCAAGGACTGCAACCGATTGGCGTGCAGGAGCCGATCGTGGAGGGCGAACTCCCGATCCTTGGCGGTGGCCAGATCTTCGACGGCCGCCCTGAGCCCCAAAGACCGCCTCTCCATCTCCTGCTCGAGTCGCCCTTCTAGTCCGCGCAACTCCTCTAGAGCCAGGTTCAGCCGCTCCTGCTCGGCTAACTCCCGAGCCCGGCGCTGCCACTGCTCGCAGACCACGCTGTAGCGAACCCAGTAGCTGGTGAGACCGATGCAAAAAGCAGCCCCCACCAGAAGGCCGGTCATTCCGTCGGACGGTCCCGTCGGGCCGAACCACCGGGTCCCGAACCAAAGAGCGAACAGCCCGCCGCAGCTTCCCAAAACCCAACTCGGCTGCAGCAGAACCAGACAGACACAGCAGACCAAAAGCTGAATGGCCACATCGAGCGACGCGTCCTTCCAGATCAAACTCTCAGCGCAAGCGATGAAGGCCACCAGATAGGCGAAACCGGCACCCACCCGGTGGGCGCTGCGAAATCTCTCGAGGCGGGGGATGCAGTAGACGGTGAAGCCCGCCACTAAGACAAAGGCTGCGAACCGGATCAACAGCCGCCCGCCCCGCTCCCCTTCCGGTATGAACCAAGGCTCGAGCAGAAGGAAAAGAAAGTAGCCTAGGACCCCAACGCTGCACCAACGTCGAAGCTGAACTCGGACCTGCAAGTCTAGATAGCGCCTCTGCTCCTTGCGCTCGGACCCGGTCATGCTACCCCTTCCGGGGCGGATTCCCAGACGCTGCTATCGAGCAAGAAGCCTGACGCAAGCAAGACGACCTCCTCGGAGAGGCCTCTCCAGTTAGCGCTCCCCCCTAAGAGTAACCAACGAGCCGTTCCGGTCTGGCCCGAGATCACGCGTTTGAGCTCCTGCTTCTCATCGGCGGTGAGGGCCTCGAGCTCGACGAGGATCGCAACGCCCGGCCGAAGCCGTCGCTCGATCTCCGCCGGGGTCTCCGCCTCTTCTAGCGTCGCGCCACTCTCGAGCCTTTCGAGCTGTCTTCTCAGGTCTGGATCCCTGACTAGAAACAGGCGGCGACCGGTCCCGGTGGCCCGATCGTAGAGCGGCAACTCGAAGGCCACCACGGTCCCCTCCGGGCCGCTTCTCTTCACCCACACCCGACCGCCGTGCTGCCCCACGATCCCTTTGACCGTGCTCAAACCCAGACCCCGACCTTCGTGGAAGGGCTTCTCGGTAAAGAACGGCTCGAAGATCTGCTCCTCGTAGCCCAGAGGTAGCCCACTACCGGTATCGGCCACCGAGATCTCGACGCGACCTCCGGATCGCTCCACCCCTAGGGCGAGCTCACCGCCGTCGCGCATCGCCTCCCACGCGTTGAGACACAGGTTCAGTAACACCTGCTGCATCTGGCGTCGGTCGATCCACACCAGTACGGACGGCTCCACCTCCGGAGCCTCGAAGTGCACTCGCTCGGGGAGGAGGTTCGCGAAATAGCGCACGAAATCTCGTAGAAACTCTCCTAACTCCACCGCCTCGAACTCCAGGGTCTGCTCTTGGCAGTAGGTGAGTAGCGCCCCTACGATCGATTCCATCTCCTCGAGAGCCGTCTGCGCGGCGCTCATCGCCTCTAGGGCGAACGGATCTCGGCCGGCCTTGCCTTTGAGCTCCTCGAGTCCGTGCCCGAAAATCATGAGTAGACTACAAAAATCGTGGGCCACCCCTCCTGCCAGGCGACCGAGGGGGTCCGGCTCCCCGTACCTCTGGACCACTTTCGCCAGCTCGTCGTTGCTAGCTCGGCGCACGGCTTCGCGCCGACGGGCCGACTCGGTCTGGGCTCCTCGCTCTTCCAACACCCGTTCGAGCATCGCGCGGCGAGCTTCGGAGGCCTGCAGAGTCCACCGCAACTCCCTCCGCCGACGCTCTTCGCCATCGACGAGCGCCAACTGCTCTTTGAACAGCGAACGCCGGCTCTGTAGGAAGAGCCATCCTAGGAGAGTCGTAATGCCTAGCAAGATCCGTTCGGTCCAGGCTTCCGGCCCGTTCGGCAGCCAGGCTGTCAAGGCGGCGAAGGTGACCAGCACCAACAGCGTTTCCCGAATATAGAACTGGGGGTCGAGCAGGATCAGCCCCAGTCCGAGCACCAACAGTAAGGCGACGTTAAAGTAGGCCTTTTCCAAGCCGAGCAGAGTGTGGGCGCTACTGGTGAACAGCACGATCAAGAGCAGCACCCGGGAATGGAACCTGCTGGCTAGCCCCCCTACCCGCTGCGCGTAGGCACCGATGCCCGTCAATCCGAACAGGGCTACCACGATCAGAGCGGCCGATATCAGGTGACGAGGTTCGTGAAGAGCGCCTAAGCGCTGCCCTAGGTAGCCTAAGAACAGGAGGATCAACCCGAAATTCAAAGCACGCAGATTAGCGGAGACCAACCTTTCGAAGTAGGCTCCCTCCCGCGTGCGTTCCTCGCCGTCTTGAAAAGCGCGAATCGTTCCGTGTCCTCTCCGGTACCCGAACTAAATTCCCCAGGAAACAGAAGAGGAGACCGTCCTCCTTAAGGCCGGGCTCCTCTTCATCATCTCGGGCTACCTTTCGGTAAACCGTTAAGCGGTGGCGAGCTCACGCTCGAGACAGGCTTGAGTCAGCGTCTCGGTGAGGGCTTCCGGCTCGCATCCTACAGCGTGGCCTAGCTCTTCGCTCATCAGACGTAGGCTCTGCTCGAGCGCCTTGGCGTCCCGAGAGGCGAGGGTCCGCTTCTCGGAGAGGAGGGTCAGGCCCTTAACCACGAGACACAGGTTCCGGACATTCCCGCTTTTGATAAGCTCCAGGATGGTCTTGTGGCGCTGGTTGTGGTTATTCGGAAGCTCAGGAGTGCAGCTCCTCAGGTGCTCCATCACCGACTCTACCTCTTCGGCCGGGATCGGCTTACGGATGGAGCTGTTGCGGCTGTCGAGGTTCACCATCACCTGCATCTTTTCGAAGGCTACGACTGCAAAGGTCGAAACGCAGTCAAGGATGGTCTTCTCCTCGACGCTCTCGATGGTTCCCAAGCCATGAAGAGCGTGCATTACTTTACTATTAACTTTATACATTTTGGATACTCCTTGCGAGTCCTAACCGCATATATTCTAATTTCCCACCCCTGGTAGCTAGAACAACTTTCTTCTCGTGCACATTGTGCCAAATTTTCCCGTGTTCGTTATGAACAGGTTGTAACACCAGCGCCGAACCGCCGGACTCGCGATCCGCGCTAGGTTAGCGGGCGACCCCGAGGGAGGTGTGATCGTGAAAGATCCGCCAGACGCGATCCTGCTCGATCATCACTAGGGAGAAGACCCCTTCACTAGAAGGGTGCTGAGAGCTTTCGGGATAGTCCAGCTTCCAGCGGCCGAGCACCAGCGCCCGTTCCGGAGCTAATCTCCAGACTTCGATCTCTCGAAAAGAGAGCTTGCCCATCTTCTCGGGAGACTCTCCGTACGACTTTCTGTACCGCTCGGCTAAGGCATCGAAGCCTTTCAAGATCCGCCCACTCGAGGCGAAGGTCAGCTCCTCGGAGGGCAGATAGTCGCCCAGGAACGCTTCCAGATCTCCCCTATTCCAGGCTTGGGCGCTCTGCTTGAGCTGCTCGCTCAACTGAAACTGAAGCATGGGCTCGCGCGATTGGGCCGACGCCGGCGGGGCCCACAGCGCGGCGGTGAGCAGTAAGCTCAGGCCCGCGGTCATGATTTTCATGACTCCCCTCGTATTTCTACCTACTGTGGACATAGCCGGAGGGGTACGAGACCGAGGCCTTGTGGCCTGCTGTATAGCGGAGGGAAATTCCTACTGCGCCCGGAGGGGGGAGGCCGTGCGTTTGGGAGCGAGAACTTTCGAGCATGCTTGTCCAGCTAGGCGCGGGTTGCGTCAATCTTACTCCGATGGACTGGAAGCGGAATCGGGATGCTCTGAGGGGCTGCATCGAGGACGCCCGGCGGGCCGGAACCCAGATCCTATGCCTACCCGAGCTGTGTCTGACCGGGTACGGCTGCGAGGACGCCTTCCACGCCCCGGCCACCGCCGAGCGAGCTTGGGGCCTGCTCGAAGAGCTGCTACCCGCGTCCCGCGACATTCTGTTCACGCTGGGGTTACCCGTCTGGTACGAAGGTGCACTCTACAATGCGGTCGCTCTGCTTGCCGAAGGTAGACTCCGAGGGCTATCGGCCAAACAGAGCTTGGCGAAGGAGGGGGTTCACTACGAGCCGCGCTGGTTCCGAGCTTGGACTCCCGGGCGCTCGGTGACCCTCGACAGCCCGCTGGGGCCGGTCCCTTTCGGAGATCTGATGTACGAACTGGACGCCCCCGGTTCGGGCCGCCCTATCCGCTTAGGGTTGGAGATCTGCGAGGACGCGTGGGCTGCGGACCGCCCCGGCCGACGGCTGTTCCACCAGGGGGTAGACCTGATCTTGAACCCCAGCGCTAGCCACTTCGCCTTCGGCAAACAGGCCGTTCGGCAGCGGATCGTCTTGGAAGGCTCTAGGGCCTTCCGCTGCGCTTACGTCTACTCCAACCTATTAGGTAACGAAGCCGGCCGCGCTATCTACGACGGTGGTGCTCTGATCGCCCATAACGGAAGGCTCCTAGCCAGCGGTCCCCGGTGTGGCCTCGACCGCTACCGTCTGGAGACGGCCTGGGTCGATCTCCACGACAGCCGGGTCGAGCGAGCGCGCAGGTGCGGTGGTCCCTCGCCCGACTCCTCGGGCGCTGCCCAGGTCAGCGTCGTCAAAGTCGAGACCGCAGCCTTAGCCCTGCCGCTCCCCCCCTCGGCGACCCTCTCTCGCGAGGTCCCCCTTCCCTCCCCGCCCCGACGGGAGCAGGAGTTCACCGACGCCGTCACTTTGGGGTTGGCCGACTATCTCCAGAAGAGTCGCTCCACGGGATTCGTAGTTTCGCTGTCGGGGGGAGCCGATTCGGCGGCCTGCGTCTGTCTCGTCGCCCTTACCCATCGGCGGCTATCGACCGAGCTATCCCCCTTGGACCGACGGGAGCGCTTCGGATATCTGGCCTCCGGGGACCTCCCCGATGCTCTCCAGGGGTTCTTGACCACCGTCTACCAAGCCACCGCCAACTCGAGTGAAACCACCAAGCGGGCGGCCCGGGAGCTGGCCGAGGCGCTGGGTGGACACCACAGCGAGTGGGAGGTCGAAGAGCTCGTGGCGGCTTATCGTGGCCTCGCCGAGAGCGCCCTCGGGCGAAAACTCGACTGGAAGCACGACGACGTGGCCCTGCAGAACATCCAAGCTCGGGTCCGCGCACCGGGCCCGTGGCTTCTGGCCAACACCCTCGGAGCGCTCTTGCTGTCCACCTCCAACCGTTCCGAAGCCTCGGTGGGGTATGCCACCATGGACGGCGACACTTCCGGCGGACTGGCTCCCCTCGCCGGGATAGACAAGGATTTCCTGCAGCGGTGGCTAGTCTGGCTCGAATCCGAGGGCCCTCCGTACGCCGGCCCGATCCCCGCGCTCGCCTCCATCAACGTTCAGCCGCCCACGGCGGAGCTTCGCCCCCCCACACAACGGCAGACCGATGAAGGCGATCTCATGCCGTACCCCGTGCTCAACGCCATCGAGCGCCACTCGCTCCTCCATCGGGCCGACCCTTCCCGGGTCCTAGAACGGCTGCAGAGCGAATTCCCCCAGTACGGCCGCGACGCACTCTTGGGCTGGACCCACCGGTTCTTCAGCCTCTATGCGCGAAACCAGTGGAAAAGGGAGAGATATGCGCCCTCGTTTCATCTCGATGAGTGGAGCCTCGATCCGAAAACCTGGAACCGCTTCCCGATACTCAACGGCGGGTTCCAGGCCGAGCTCGAAACCCTTCGAAGCGCGGCGCAGCCAGAGTCCCGAGAGCCCACATAAGAAGAAGCCCAGCGTGGGTGCGCCGGGCTTCTAAGGGGTTGGGTTTTGGGTTTGCTATGCGTTGGGTTGCTCTTGGGGAGCTATGTATTATGTGGTTATGGTGTCGAAGCGTTCGCCTTAGCGGATCGGCTGTCGCCAGAATCTCTTCTGTGCTTCTCAGCTAGGGCGCACTTCGAATCGTTCGTATGCTAGGCTTTGTTTCCGCGGCATCTGCCGGTCGGTCGCTGCCTCTAACGTCACTATACTCCAGCCGCTAAGCCGGAAATAGTCTGCAACACGATACGGTACCCCTATCCGATCGGGATACACCGAAAGCCGCCCCTCCCCCCGAGGTCTCCCCTTCCTCCCCCAACCGTGCGGCTGGGTCGTCCTATACTCTTGGATACCGCCTCGAACTTCGACAGAAGATATCCCTAAGATCCCGGGCCGTCTATTCTAGAACTAGAGTAGAACCAAGAGCGGTCGACCGCTCGCGAAAGGGAAACACAACGCCATGAACTTCCTAGCCGAGGAACCGCAGAACTACCCTCCGGAGAGCACTCAGACCGCCACTCTGGCCGAAGCCTTGCACCACTTCGGGTCCAAGATACTCCTGAAGGAGCACTCCACCTCTCTCGAATGGGCCAGCGTGTGCCGAGCGGCCGAAGAGGGACTCGACGACGTGGTGGCAGTGGGGCTCGAAGTCTTCCTGAGCCATCTCGGATCGATCTACACGGCCTCGGAGAAGCTGCTGTTGCACACCGTTGCCAGCTTAGTCCGAGCCCGCAGATACCGGACCCTCTACCGTCTGGTCGGCTTCCTCGATCGGCACGGACGGACCTTTAGCCCGGCCCGAGCGGCTTGATCTCCGAGCCTTCCGTCAGCAGTCTTCGAACTGCTGGGGACGCCATCCGACCACGAACCGCTCGTGCCACCAGTCGTCGAGAACGAGCTCCCGGACCGGTCCATCGACCGTGGGACGGTCCACTATCGTCCCCTCACCCATCCAGATCCCAACGTGGGTGATGCATCCCGCAGGGAAGTCCCCTTCGTAGGTATCGCGAAAGGCCACTAGATCGCCCCGCTTCAGGTCTCCGAAACCGAGAAGCCGCCCGCCTATCACGGAGAAGAAGCTGTTCGCAAAGGCTGGCCCCTGGGGCAGCTCCCGAGTCAGCCCCAGATCGAACGGTCGTTCGGCCACCGGCAGAGCGATACCGGCTTCCCTGGCTACTCGACGAACGAAGTTGGCGCACTGTTCGGCCTCCGAGGCTCGGTACCGGTGGCCCACCCAGCTCTTCGCTCGGTTCAGAAAGGTCGCTCGCAGGAGCTCGTGCCTAGGGATGATAGCGAACGGGAACTCTTCGGTCTCCGGGATCTCGCTGGGGTCGAGGCCCAGCTCTGCTAGATCTATCTCCATGCTCGCTTCACTCATGTCCCTGCCCCTTGTACCGCCCTCTTGCGAAGGGCCAAGGAGAAGGAGATCCCCAAGCTCTTCAGCTCGATCTCCCGAGAGGACCAGTCGGCCTCGTCGGGGGCCTGGCCCCAATCGGCGCTCTCCGCTAAGGTCTCCCGAGCTAGCGTCTCACCGTACTCGGTGAAGACCTGCTCGACTTGGGGATCTCCGGAGTGCACCCGCAGGTCGATCCGATCGGTGATCTCCAGGCCCGAGCCTTTCCGAAGCTCTTGGACGTGCCTGACCATATCCCGGGCCAGACCTTCCCGCTCGAGTTCCGGGGTCAAGACGGTGCTCAATGCCACCAGATAGCCGCCCTCCTCTTGGGCCGCGAAGCCTTCCGGCGAGCGGGCCTCGACCAGCAGCTCCTCGGGCTCGAGGGCCAGCTCCTGCCCCTCCACTTCCACTACGAACGACCGTCCGGCGGCCACCGCCTGTGCGGCCTGGCGCCCGTCGGCGGTCTGCAGTACCTTCTTTAAGCCGGGCACCAGCTTGCCGTACTTTCGCCCCACGATCCGAAGGTTCGGTTTCAGCTGATAGTCCAGAAAGCTCTCCCCCACCTCCAGGAAGCGCACCGATTTCACGTTCAGCTCTTCTAGGAGCTGATCGGTCAACGGCTCGAGGGCTCCCTGGAGTGCAGCTTCGGGAAGTCCGACTAGAACCTCCGGTAGGGGCTGCCGTACCCGGTGACCGCTCTCGGAACGGGCGGCCCGACCCAACGAGACCACCTTCTGCAGTACGGCCGTGGCCCGATTCAAGGAGGCGTCGATCATGTGCTCTTCAGCCTCCGGCCAGTCCGCCAAATGAACCGAACGCAGCTGCTGGGAAGGGCCGTAGAGCCCCCGGTAGACCGTCTCGGCCAGAAACGGAACGAACGGGGCCATCAGGCGGCTCAGCACCTCTAAACACTCCCATAGGGTGGCGAACGCATCGGCGTCCTCGGCCCAGAAGCGGCGCCGGGAGCGGCGAACGTACCAGTTGCTCAGCTCGTCGACGAAACCGTCGAGCTTGCGGGCGGCCGGGGTCAGCTCGAAGCGGTCCAGAAGCTCGGTCACATCGACTACCGTCTGGTTCAGCCTAGACAGCGCCCACCTGTCCAGCGGGTCTCGGCTGGGGCCCAGGTTCGCTTCTCTGAGGTCCACTCGGCCCGCGTTCGCGTTCAGCGCAAAGAAATGGTAGGTGTTCAGCACGGTGCCGAGAAATCGCCGGGCCGACTCCCCGACTAGCTCCCGGGAGAAGCGTCGGGACAGCTCCGGCGGCGCCGAGACGTACAGATACCAGCGCAGCGCGTCGGCCCCCTCGCTGTCGAGCACCGACCAAGGGTCGACCACGTTCCCCCGGCTCTTGCTCATCTTCTCGCCCTCGCCGTCGAGAACCAGACCGTGACAGATCACGCTGCGGTAGGCCACCGAGTCGAACAGCATCACCCCGAGCTGGTGCAGGCTATTGAACCAGCCCCT
>CAZDLH010000041.1:0-10469 GCA_964505925.1 uncultured Burkholderiales bacterium | reverse complement strand
CGGTGATGGGGGACCTGGTTCGAACGGTCGAAGTGCGGTCGAACTAAAGGCCGGTCGGAGAGTCGCCCTCGAAGCGCGCCTTCTGGGCTCCTCGAGCGTTGTACTCGATAAAGAATCGGGGGTCCACAGACCTCTCGGCTAGGACGTCCCAACGGAAGGTTACGACGCGCTTTTCTCCTGGCTGGAGATCTTCGATGTCCCGCCGCAAGGTCTCTACCCGTCGTCTACTATCGTTGTACAGTTCCACTTCGACCCGAACCCCGTCGACGACTACCGAAGTCGGGTTGTGCAGCCACAGCGTCAGGTTTCCTCTGGCGGCAGCGGAATGGCCCCCTCGGTTCGATTCGTTCTGTTTTCGGGCCTTCAGGACTCGGATGGGATGCTCTCCGGTGAAGTCCTTATCGGCCGAGGCGGGTGCTAGCAGTGCGAGCACCGTGAATAGTGCCACCCCAACACGGAGCAGAGTGCGTACGGATAGGAAATAGTTCGACATATCGAGACCTCGTTTCAAAATGGTTCCCCTGTTTTTACCCCACCGAAGTCCAGTTCGCAAGGGAGAGGTGCGCCGGTCGGCCATCCGTTAGACAGCGCGGGACGCTCCAAGGTTCCTCACTCTTCGGAAAAAGGGAGCCACTTTCCGAATCGGAGCCCCTCGATGGAGGGCTCTATCCGCACGGCGCGACACTGTACGCCGTTAGCTAGGGCTCGCTTCAGAGCGGCTCGATAGTCTGGGTCGACTTCGCCTGCCGTTCTCACGGCCTCGATGTCGCCCCGCATGACGACGTACAGGAGGATCGTCTTAAGACCGGAGCGGCTCATCTGCCCCAAAAGATCGAGGTGGCGCCGCCCCCGGAGAGTCACCGCATCGGGGAACGCTCCCATTTTGATTCCGTCTTTATCTGGGACTCGCAGGGTGACCTGTTTGACCTCCAGAACTGCGCCGCCGTCCTGAGGGTCCCCGACCTGAAAGTCGAAGCGGGCTCGCTGGTCGCCGGAGCTCCAGGAGACTTCGCGCCGGACCGGTCCCGCCAAACCGAGTTCAGCTTTCGCTGCGGGGTGCTGCTCGAAGAGGCTCGCGACCGCCCGGTTGGCTAGTCCCGTGTTGACCCCCACCAGAGTTGAGGGGAGAAGAGCCAACTCCCAGCGATATCTCAACTTTCGCTCGATAGTGGGCGGACCGAGATCGGTGAGGTAGACCCCCTGTAGGTGGGGGAGTACCGAAGTCATGCGTCCGGGATTCGGGCAGTGGGCTTCGACCTCACTACCGTCGCTGAGCTCCACCCCGCAGAGAAATCTCTTCTTTCGCCACAGCAGTGTTCCCCGGGTCAAAAGCGGGAAGCTCAGAAGGAGTGGGAGGCGTGTCGGTGGGGTCACTCTACCGGGGACGGGGCCGTTGCGAGGGCCGAGCTGAGCTCCTCGACGGCCGCCGTCATCTGGCGCTGGTTCCGGGATTCCAGGACGAGTTCGAGATTCCACACCCCGTCGATGCAAGTCGGGTACGAGCCCAGTTGAACATCGGGATAGCTCGCCGCCACGTTGGCTAGGAGGTCGGCGAGTTCGGTCTCCTCGGCGACCAGATGAAAACAGCGTCGCAGCTTGGAGTGCTCTACCGGCCAGAGCTCCTTGAGCTCCTGGAACTTCTGACGGAAGAGAGTCGGCACCCCCGGCAGGGGATAGATGCCGTCGACTATCAGTTGTGGGTAGATGGCCGTCGAGCCGTAATGGAGTGTGGCGCCCTCCAGAATCAACGAGAGTCGCTGCTGAGCCGGGCTCAGGTCGGCGACCCCGTAGTAGTTCTTTAGAATCTGCTCTAGGAGCGGTGACACGGTGATGGGGCGCCCGGTGGCTTGCGATAGAGCCGCTAGGGTCACGTCGTCGTGAGTCGGGCCGACCCCACCTGAAGTGAACAGATGATCGACTCTCGGGTGCAGTCGCTGGACGGTTTCGGCGATGGCGCTTCGGCAGTCTGCTACGACTGCGATCTCGAGCAGCTCCCACCCCATCTCAAAGAGCTCGCGAGCGAGATAGTTGGCATTGGCTTCAGGGACTTTCCCCGAGAGGATCTCATTGCCGATAACGATGAGAGCGGCGCGGGGAGGCGCGGTCTGCGCCGCCTGGGGCTCCATCAGTAGCCTCCGACCGCAGCGGGGCGCCGGGGATCGAGGCCCGCTTCGAGCACCCCTTCAGGGGTTCGCACGATGGCCAGCACGTGGGCCACGGCTCCGATGCTTGCGACTCGGTGTCCTTTAGACTCGAGGGTCTGCCGCGTCTCCAGCGCGATCCCAGACTCCGCGAACAGTTCGTCGGGATACCACTGGTGATGCACTCGGGGTAAGGTCACCGCAGTCTGCGCGTTGAAACCGTAGCCCAGTAGGTTGACCACCGCTTGGAGCACACCGGTGATAATGCGAGAGCCGCCCGGGGCGCCGATAGCAGCCACGAACTGACCATCTCTGCTGATGAGGGTAGGCGTCATAGAAGACAGAGGTCGTTTACCCGCCTCTACTCGGTTCTCGACGCCTCCGATCAAGCCGTAAGAGTTGGGCTCGCCAGGTCGAACGTTAAAGTCGTCCATTTCGTTATTCAGCAAGACTCCGGTCCCCTCGGCGACGAAGCCGCTCCCGTAGGAGAAGTTGAGGGTGTAGGTGAGAGACACCGCCATCCCATCGGCGTCCACCACATTAAAATGAGTGGTGTCTTCGGATTCGTGGGGGGGCTGGGAGAAGAGGTCTGGCGCGAGGGACCTACTGTCCCCGGCTCGCTCGGTGGGGATGGCGTCTTTCTTCTGGGTCAAGTATGCGGGGCTGAGAAGGCGCTCTACCGGCACCTCGACGTAGTCGGGATCGCCTAGATAGCGCGCTCGGTCGAGATAGGCTAGCCTCATGGACTCGGTCAGCATATGAAGGGGCTCGGCGCTATTGTGTTCGGACTTTTCGTACCGCTCATCCTCCAGCCAAGAGAGCATCTGTAGGAGGTGGAGCCCCCCGGAGGAAGGGGGGGGCATAGAGACGACTCGGTAGCCGTTGAAATCGGCCTCCACCGGCGTTCTCCAGACCGAGACGTAGTCTTGCAGGTCCTCTTCGGTCCACTCCCCGCCGCCGGAGCGCACGGCGCGCACCAGGCGCTGAGCGGTCTCTCCTCGGTAGAAGCCGTCGAGCCCTTCCCGCTGAATCCGCTTGAGCGTATCCGCTAGTTCAGGCTGACGAAACGTGGTCCCCACTTCGGGCGGGCGACCTTCCGGGTAGAAGATCTTCTCGGTGGATGGGTAGCGGATCATCCTTTCAGCCGCTCGGGTCAGCCCGTCGTGCAGCCAGTGCGAGGTCGGGAAGCCCTCTTCGGCAGCCGTCACAGCCGGCGCCACGATTCGACTCCAGGGGAGCTTCCCGAATCGCTCGTGCATGGTCTTGATGCCGTGCACCGTACCGGGTATCCCGGCTGCTGTGGGACCGTCGACCGAGGAGCGCTCCGGATGGTCGTACCAGTCGGGACCGGCACCGGCCGGGGCTGTCTCGCGGAAGTCTAAGGCGTAGTAGCGATCCTCGGTGTCGCGGATCAAAGCGAATCCGCCGCCGCCGAGATTGCCCGCTCGGGGCAGCGTGACGGCCAGCGTCAGGGCGGTGGCGCAGGCGGCGTCCACCGCGTTACCGCCCTCCCGTAGAATCGCGGCGCCGACCTCGGTCGCTATCGGCTCGCCGGACACGACCATGGCTTCGGAGAAGCGCTGGGAGAAGTGGACATCGAGCTCGATGATAGGGGAGGGCGGTGGGCTTTCCGTGGTCTGGGCCCAGCTCGGGGCGAGCCCTCCAAGAACGATGACTAGGGATACCAGATAGAGGCGATAGAAAGACATTCCTCCCTATTACCTCTCCCCGATGCGGCTCCTTCTAGCGGTCTTGGGCGGTTCCGTCGAGTCGTCGACCGTACGGGTTTCCCCCGAGTACCGAAGCCGAGCGCAGGTAGCCTCGGTAGCTTCTGGCGACGGTGAAACCACGGGTGGCGTAGAACTCGGGGATGCTGGTCCAGTCGACCCCCACCGAGGCGACGCCCCGGGCTTGAAGATAGCTCAGGGATGCGTCTAAGAGGCGCCCCCCAAGGCCGGCTCCGCGCTCTTGAGGAAGGACCCCGACGGGACCGATGCCGGCCCAGTCGGAGGCTCCGCGATCGAGCCAGAAAACCGACGGCCCTAGACGGTTCGAGCGGCTGCTCCACAGGTGGCAAAACCCTAGGAGGTCGACCCCTCGAAACACACCCATGATCTCCTCTCGCGCCGACCAGTCGGGACCGCACCGTAGCCTCCACTCGGTGTCCCGGCCCCAGCGGGCTCCGAACCGAGTCAAGACAGCTCGCAGAGCTTCCGCGTCGGGGGGGCCGAGCAGCCGAGCGGTGATGGGGTCGCCGGAGGTCGGGGGGAAGTGCGAGGCCGCAGGAAGGCGCCCGAGCAGGTCGTGGGCCCACCAGTCCGGTCGGAAGCCGAACCGCAGGAGCAGCCTGGCGGCCGGCCAGGAGCTCGGCGAGCGCGCGGGCGCTCCATCCTCCGGTAGGCCGGGTACGAGGTGATAGGAGCCGCCGCCGAAGCGAACCGCTCGGGAGTCCCCTTGGAGATGGGTGAGAGCCCCCTTCAAAAGAGCGCTTCCGAGGCCTCGGTTTCGGTGCTGGGGCCTCACGAGAAAAGCGTCGATGGTCGGTATCGGGCCGTCTCTGAAAAGGATGAGGCCCACGGGGTCGGGTCGGCTCGAAACCTTGACTGCGTAGCCTGCGATCCGCTCGACCGGAGGGAGGGGTAGCTCGGCGATCTGTCGCCAGAGGACGCGGTCTATTCGAAGGTTCGATGAAGCCGCTTCAGCCCAGAGCTCGAGCAGTTCGCCTTCCTGATGGCGCAGCTCGCTGGGGGTCAGATAGTAGAGTTGGATCACGTGCGAGGAGACCTGTCCCAGTCAGACGAAGGCGCCGCCCGGAGGTTCATAACAATGGCTACTCGCATAGAAAAAGATTCGATGGGGGAGATGGAAGTCCCCGCAGGTGCACTGTATGGGGCTAGCACCGCTCGCGCGGTCAGAAACTTTCCGATCAGCGGCCGGGGGCTCGGCCGTCGATTCCTGCTCTCCCTCGGGACTCTGAAGAAAGCGGCGGCTTTGGCTAACGCCGATCTGGAGCTGCTCGATGCCCACAAGGCGGAGGCCATCGCAGCCGCTGCGGCGGAGGTCGCTGCCGGGCGCTGGGACTGCGAGTTCGTGGTCGATGTCTTCCAGACCGGTTCTGGAACCAGTACCAATATGAACGCCAACGAAGTGATCGCCAACCGGGCAAACCAGATCCTCGCCAGCAGCGAATCCGGCGTCAAGGTTCATCCTAACGATGACGTCAACCGCGGACAGTCGTCGAACGACACCGTGCCGACCTCGATGCAGGTGGCGGCGGTCCTCGGCATCGTCCGCGACCTGCTCCCTGCGCTCGATGAACTCCAGGCTGAACTCCACGCCTGCTCCGAGCGGTTCCAACGGATCGTCAAAACCGGCCGAACGCACCTTCAAGACGCCACGCCGATCACTCTCGGTCAGGTGTTCCAAGGCTTCGTGGGTCAGCTCGGAAGAGCTCGCAAGCGTCTCGATTTCGCCGTTTCTGAGCTGATGGAGCTCCCTTTGGGAGGGACCGCGGTGGGAACCGGTGTGAACACCCATAGGCTCTTCCCGGGTAAGACCATCGCGCTGATGAGCGAGGAGTTCGGGATCGAGTTCTACGAGACGGATAACCATTTCTGTGGGCAGAACAACATCGACGCTATGATCTCGGCCTCCGGTGCTCTAAGGACGGTGGCGGCAGCCCTGTACAAGATCGCCAACGATATCCGCTTCATGGGGTGCGGGCCGAGGACCGGGATCGGAGAGTTAGCGTTACCGGAGGTCCAGCCTGGCTCTTCGATCATGCCCGGTAAGGTCAACCCGGTGATGGCGGAGGCTTTGATGCAGGTGGTAGCCCAGGTTCTGGGTAACGACCAGGCCATTCTGCACGGGCTCTACAACAGCAACTTTGAGCTCAATACTATGTTCCCGGTCTCCTCGAGAAACTTCGACGAGAGTATCGATCTCCTCAGCGCCGGGGTTCGCGCTTTCACCGCCGACTGCGTGCGGGGCTTAGAAGCGACCAGCGCCGGTCCCGACGGAGTGGAGCGAGGCCTGATGCTCGGTACCGCCCTAGCCCCGGTCGTGGGCTACGATACAGCCGCGGCGATCGCCAAGACCGCGGCTAGGGAGGGCCGGACCATCCGGGAGATCGCGCTGCGGGACTCGGAGCTCACGGAAGCCGAGCTCGAGCGCCTGCTCGATCCCCTCTCTATGACCCGACCGGAGGGCTAAGCGCAGCCGGAACAGCGAGGCGGAGCGGCCTATCAGAAAAGCAGGGTTGCAAAATTTTCGAGGTCCTGCTACACTGAGGTCACCACAGAGCGTCACTCGTATGAGTGGCGCTCTCTCGGTTTCTACCCCCCCCCTCAAAAAAACCGAACCTTCCCGCGTGCCCTTCGTGGCGCTCCTCAGAATCGAGCGGCGGTTCTTTTTTGCGGTTTAGAGCTTCTCCCGCAGCTTCGGTCTTGAACTAGGACCCTACAGGTTCTTCGCGAAGGGTTCGGTCATGAGCGAGTCCACTCCCGGCCCCACCGTCGAGCCTCTCTCCAATAGGGAGATCGAGCTCGAACTAGGCTGGGGAACCCACCTTTGGGGACTGTTCCTGGAAGCCGTGCTCCAGGGCCTGTCGCCCCTTATGCAGGTCAGCGATCTTCTCCAACCCGGACATCCAGCCCAGGAGGAGGGTGGACCGCTGGGAGAGCTCATCGAGCTTTTCGGGGCTGAGGGCATAGCTGGCGATTTCGTAGCGTGGTGGCTTAGGAACAGCCGTCGCGAAGAGCTCGATACTCCGCCCGACGACCCTATAGGGGAGCCTCCGGCTCTCGACCCCATGAGCGAGCGAGCCGCCCGGCAAGCGTTGGGCCAGTTTCTGGACCGCTGGCGCGTCCTTCGGGATAGACTGCTGCCGAGGAGCGACGACCCACCTCGGGAGGTTCGCCTCTTGACACCGATCCCGAGCGAGGTCTGGTACGCACTCCCGATGTCGGTTCCAGCTCCCACTTCCGAGGAGGGTGGCGGTCTTCATTCCGGGCTCGACGAAGTCATAGAGCGCGTTCGCTCCTATTTCGCTCCGCTGGAGTCTCCTTTTTTCGGAATGTCGCAAGACCTGCTCCACCACCACGTCGAAGAGACCATTCCGCCAGAGTTGACGGGAGAAGATGTGACTCAGATCATACCACTTTTTGGCCCTCAGCAGCGCTTCCGTGGCGTCGCTGCGACCACTTATCTTCCAGCCCATCTAAGAGTTCTGCTCCAGAGGCTGGAGCGCTCCCAGAAGGATGAGGACCTCGTATCCTCGCTTCTGTCTACCCTCGAAGCCATCGACTTCGGGGTCCGCTTCGCAACCGGCCTGGCCGAGGGGTGCCTGGACCAGCTCTCGGAAGGGGGCGAGGAGCGGTCCTTTGCACCGACCACGAAAGAGATCGTCGTTCGACTCCTGAAGTCTCTGCCGTCGCTTCGACTCTACTGGGATCAGCCGGTGGCCCAGCCGGCCCTCCAACTTCTTTTCAAGGGGCGCGAGCTCCATCCGTTTCTCCGCTGGGCGGGCTTCGATGGAGACCCGACTCTGGTGGCCTGGATGCTGACCGCCGAAGACGCTATCCGGGAGGATAATCCGGCGCGTTCAGCGGCACTCTTACAGGCGGTCATGCCTTCCTTCAACGACTGGACCGACGAACTCGTTCTGCTGTTCTCTAGCTGGGATGTCGTCTGCCGGACGCGCCAGGATGGGTATCTACAGTTCGAACTGTCTCGAGGGTTCGTCTGGGTGGGGTGCCGACCGCTGGTAGACCCCACCCGTTACTCCGTCTGGCTGGAGCGCGCCGAGATGTCGCTCTCCCACGTCGAGCGCCTCACCGAGCCCCAGGAGGCCCGTGCGACCAAGAGGCAGGCTCTAGATCGCAGGATCGTGCTCTGCTCCAACGACCCGCCCTTTCTCAGCGAACAGATCTCCACCCTACTGCGGGCCTACGAACAGGAGCACATCCTCCCCTTGGGGCGTAGCCTCTTTTTTGGTATCGAGTACCTGGTTCGTCTGCACACGGCCCTAGCGGGCGGACTACTGAGGTACGTCTACGAAGAGTCCGCACTGCTGGACCCGGTGACCAAAGTCGGAGGTTCGCTCGATCACACCATCTTCTTTCTCTCGTTTAGTTTGCGAACCTTGGGCGAGATCAAAGGGGCTGAAGCCGACCTCCTGCGCTCCGTCTTCTTCGAGCGCGGTCGCCCCCGAGGGTTCACGAAATGGCTAGGGGTGGGAGGAGGGGTCCCGGGACCTCTCCAGGGGCTGTTGGGGTGGAGCGTATCGCTCCAGAGGCCCGACGTCAGTCACCGGCTCAACGAACTCAAAGGTCAGATAGAGGAGCTCTCGGGTATGTTCGCCGAGTTTGTCGATGCCAGTCGCAGCCTCTGGTCCACTGCCCGCCTGCAGATCGAGCAGCGTCAAGGGGGGACCGAAGCGGTGGTCCTCACCTTCCCTTCGGGCCTCAAGATCCGGGGCGTTCCGGATGTGAAGGTCGGGCCCCAACTCGACCGCGCCCGGAGGAAGGTGGTCGTGGGAGGCGACGAACCGCTCGACGACCTCGACGCTTGGATGGACCAGGCGCCGGTGGCCGCGGAGGCTTCCGAGGATAAGGAGAGCACCGGTGAGTCTCGGGAGGAGGGAGGCGACTGGCCGAGCTTTTTTACCGAGCCCGAACAGCCCGAAGAGCACGAGCTCTGGCCCAAGGAACTCTACGAAAATCTAGCCCAACGATGTAGCACTCTCAGTTTTTCGGGAGGGGAGGGGCGCCCGCTCGAACTCGCCAACGCTCTGGTCGAGCGGCTCGAGGAGCTCGGTCCCGGAACCGGGTCGCTCACCTTCGTGAAGGGCACCCCCGGTAGCGGTCGCACCCTGCTCTGTCGCACCTTGACGAACCCCGCCTGCTCACCGCTGCCGAGCGCCTTCCCGGTTCTCTATCTCAAGGTGGACCGGTTCCCTCAGACGCGGCTGTCGACGGTTCTAGAGCGCCTCAACGATCACATCGCCTCCGAGTCGAGCTTGATCAAGTTCGGCTGGAGACCTGTGCCGACAGAGACGTTGCGCTCTCTGGGATCGGAAGTCGATCGGCTCTCTCGGGAGCTCGCGGAGTTCGGGCAGGTCGCCGAACCGCTGGCGAACCGTTTCTCCACCTATCTTCGATATCTGCAAAAGATCAACGATGGCCGCGAGTTCCTTCTCATTCTCGACGGCTTCGACGAGGTGCCCGATTCCCTGATCCCTCGGATCTTGAACCCGGGGATCCATCTGCTGATCACCGGCGAGAGGATCCCGCCGGCCCGCAACTCCTCACCTTATCTCTACCGAACGGAGTGGGACTTGGCCGAAGACGAGCGAGCGCAGCGCGACTTTGCGGTCCAGTTGCATCCGCTCCGGCTTTCGGAGGAGGAGCTGTTGGGGCTCTTCCATCGCTTCTCCGGCTCGCTCTTCGCAGCCAAGCTGTATCTGAATCTGGCTCTGCTAGAGTCGGACGGCTCCGCGGTGCCGGAGGGGGAATTGGGGACCGGGCTGGGTCCGGTCCTGCGGGGAGGTAGGCCCGACGAGCTGCTCCGAGGCCTGCTGCGACACGCCCACGATCTCCTCGATAGCGAGGTTAGGGGCGAGAACTTTCTTAGGCTGCTAACGCTGCTGGCCTTGTACGAGAAGCCGGTCCCTCTCAGAGTGCTCCAAGACCGCCTCAACGACGGTGAGATGCTCGAGCTGGTGAGCGAACGGTACTGGTCGGTGTTCGCCTTCTGGGACGAGCCCGAGCCCGCCCTGGGGTTGGCTCACCCAGGGCTCTTCAGCTTCATTTTGCGAGAGACCGAGCTGGCCCCGGTGGTGGCCCGGGAGCTGGCTATCGAGTACCTCGACGAGCCTCGGCGTATCGAGCTTATGCCAGCGCTCCTTTGGCTTCGCTACGCCGATAAAGCCCAAGAGCTCACCGAACGTTTTTTCGCCGAGGAAGCAGCGCTGAAAGTCTGGCGGGACGAGCTGACCTTTCTACTCAAGAAGCGCCTGTTCTTCCAGCGGGTAGCGCTTCTCGATGCCACCGAGCAGCTCCTGACGCAGGCCATCGAAAACGGCTCGGGCCACCTGCTAGAAGAGCTGGCTTGGCTCCATAACGCTCGCGGGCTATCGCTTCTGGAACTGGGGCTGATCGATGAGGCGAGGTCCGACTTCGAGACCGCGATCGAACAGTTTCACGCCCAGTTCGCAGCAGGCGAGGAGAAGCAGATCGCGGCCATCGGCTCGGCGACGAACCGCTTGAGTGAAGCCATCTTGAGCTCCGGAGAGCTCGTGGAAGCGGCCGACATCTCCGAGCAAGCGTT
>CAZDLH010000040.1:0-10491 GCA_964505925.1 uncultured Burkholderiales bacterium | reverse complement strand
GAACTGCTGCAGGGGTGAGCTAGCGAAAGGCATCTATTCTGCTGCTTTAGCTCCGGAGACTGCGGTATAGAGGCCGGCGAGCACACCGCCGAGTTGGGCCACTGGTACGGTTAGAACCAGACCGGTGAAGGTGTAGCAGTCGACCGCAACGGATTCGAATCCGAGGGAGAGGAGCGCGGCGAGCAGCGATAGACAACCGACCGCTGAAGCGTGACTCAGCTCCCGTCCCGGTACCATGCGTCCCGTTACGAAGGCCCCGAGTGCAGTGAACGACAGGCCGCCCACCAGGAAGGTCCAGTCGATCGCCGCAGAGCCGTAGAGCCGCTCGGCGATCGTCACATCGGAGGCGCCCGGGTCGAGGAGCACCAAAACCATAGTAGCCGCAAAGAGAAAGGTCGTGGATATATCGACAGCGAAACCGCGGATGATAGCGCGATAGTTTAGCATCTTCAAACTCCTTCTCTGTCAACTACGACGCGCCCGTATCAGACCCCTTCAGGAGTTCTCTACTGCCCCTCCTCCGGAGATCCAGCCCATGGATACAATACTGTTCAATAAGCCTTACGGCGTCCTCACCCGTTTCACGGATCCGAAGGGCGGGCGGCCGACCCTGGCGGACTATATCGAGCTTCCGGGGGTCTATCCGGTGGGGCGACTCGACTTCGCGTCGGAGGGGCTGTTGGTCCTCACTTCTAGGAGTGAGGTGGTGGAGCCGCTCCTGCGGCCGGGCGGTAAACTGAAACGGTATCTGGTCTGCGTTGAAGGCGAGCCCACCGAAGAGCGGCTGGCTCGCCTACGAGCCGGAGTCTCTCTGGGGGACGGTCCGAGCCGCTTTGAGTCCGTGAGCCGCTTGGACGAGGAGCCCGCTCGGCTCTGGCCTCGGCCCGTACCCATTCGCTACCGCCGCTCCGTTCCGGTATTCTGGTTGGAAGTCGCACTGAGGGAGGGGCGCAACCGTCAGGTTCGGAGGACTACCGCTGCGGTGGGGCTGCCGACGCTGCGACTGATCCGAGTCGGTTTCGGGCCTTTCGAGCTCGGTGAACTCCCCTCGGGCAGCTGGCGCGCGCTGTTGCCCGAGGAGGAGAAGAGCCTAGCCGAGGTCACCGGTAGCGGCTCCCGGCTAGACTCTCCAGGTAGGGCGGGTAGAGGTCATCTTGCAGCCCGAGCGGTCAGCGTGCGGAAACGAGGTCGGGCGCGTCGCCCAAGTCGAGATCGCACATGAGCTCCTCGGCGAGTCCTTCGAGGGATTCCCGAAGCATCTCTTGCACGGTGCCGGACCCGAACCGTACGGTGTACTCGGCCCGGAACATGGGTTCGCCGGAGAAAGGTGCGCTCTCGACGCGGCTTTCGAACTCCTCCACGTTGGTGTCGTGACTCCGTAGGATCTCCGAGATCTGCCGCACGATCCCCGGACGGTCCGCGGCTAGTATGCTGAGGCGGACCGGAGAACTCTCGGCAGTGAGACCGGCCACGCTGGAGTCGTCCGCCTGCCAGTGGCAGGTCAGCGTCCCAACGACTCTAGGGAGCTCTGAAGGCTGGGCGGGGAACTCCGCTCTAACGATGCCTGCGAACTGGCCTCCCAGTCGACACAGCTTACTGTCGAGCCAGTTTCCGCCTAGCTCTTCGATCTTTCGTGCGAGCTTCTCTACGAGCCCTTTTTCATCTCGGCCTTGGGCGGTCAAAATGTAGTTCATCGGTTCTCTTCTCCTGAAGGTGGGGTCGGCTCTGGTGGGGTCTGTTCTAGCTTTGCTATCTCTTCCACGAAACGCTCGAAGCTCACGTAGCCTAGCCAGCGGGCGCGCTCTCGGTCTTCGTTGTCGAGAAGGACGGTGTAAGGGATGGACGCACCTTGGAAGTGCTGGTCGATGAGGCTCTTGGCGGGCTCATCCTCGGCTTCGTCCAGGTTGACTTTGGTGACTTTTACATTGGGTTCTGCTAGCTCGAACCGAGCTAGGTCGGGCTCCATCTGCCGACAAGCGCCTCACCAAGGTGCGCCGAAAGAGATGAGCGTCCATTCGTTCTGTAGCGTGGGCGGTCCCGCACTAGGACTTTCCGCTGAGGTGTCCGAACCGCTGGAGGGTCCGGCGGTTTGACACCCGAGCACGAAAAGCGCGAGCAGTGCGAGAAGTCCGACCAACGGCGTGCCTGGATAGCGATGTCTGGTCACGTTGCACTCCATTCTTTGAGCCGGCGTAAAGGGCGCTCGGGACAGTACTCGAGAATCCGTCCCGACAACGGCGGCCTATCTTGAGCGAGTTTGCCAAACGGGACGGGACTCCTTGCACCGATCGCCAGCCTTCCAGATCGATGAGGCTCGCCTCACGGACGAGGGGAGAAGGCCAGTCCGGTTCCGAGTTAAGACTTGACAACATGGGGCTAACCGGATAAGAATCTACCGAAATCTTCAGGAGGAAGCCCATGGCTAAGAAGAAAGAAAACCGCATCATTATCACTCTGGAGTGTACGGAGGCGCGAAAAGAGGGGCTTCCGCCGTCTCGCTACACGACCACCAAGAACCGACAGAACCACCCAGAGCGCCTCGAAGTTAAAAAGTACAATCCGCACCTGAAGCGCCACACGGCTCATAAAGAGATCCGTTAGTAGCGCCGCGGCGTCTTCCGGACGTCGCAAAGGTCCATCGATACGCAAAGCCCAGTGCCGAAGTGCACTGGGCTTTCTGTCGTTGGGGGGGAGCTCGCGGGGTCTAGAACCGGGCGAAACGCTGCTATTCCGGCGGGGACCAGACGAAGCGTTCGTCTCCGTCGCTGGAGGCTTCCTCGTCCTCGGAGCCGTCATCCTCGATGACGGCGTCGAGCTGCTGCAGGATGGTCTTGGAGAGGTTCAGGTTTCGTTTGTCCCCGAAGACCGATTCCCACTCTTCGCGCTGCAGTCGCAAGACGAGCATCCCGCCGCACGAGTTGCAGTGATAGCGGATGCTGCTTGGGGAGAAGCCCGACAGTTTCATATCTTTGATCTGACATTTGTGCGGAAAGAGCTGTCCGGTGGTCCGAATTTTCATAGTCGCTAGTTCCCGTTCGAGGGAGAGGCTCCTTTCATCAGGCGGCAGCTTGGCCATCACGCGTCACTATCCGGGAGGGGCTGCTGCTTTCGGCCTGGCCGAAAACTTTCGAACTTCTCGGGGTCGGTATCGAGATAGGCCCCGCCTATCAGGTCTAGGCAGTAGGGGACAGCGGCGAAGACGGCGTTGAGACAGTCTGCGATGGCCGAGGGTTTCCCCGGGAGGTTCACGATGAGCGAAGAGCCCCGTATCCCCGCCACCTGCCTGGACAGGATCGCTGTGGGGACCACTTTGAGACTAGCTCGCCTCATCTCTTCGGCGAACCCTGGCATCATCTTCTGGCACACGGCCTCGGTCGCTTCCGGGGTCAGGTCGCGGGGGGCCGGACCGGTGCCTCCGGTGGTCAAGACCAAGCTGCACCCCAGCTCATCGACCATCTCGACGAGCGCGGAGCGGACGGCGATCAGTTCGTCGGGTACGACCACGACGATATAGGTCGGGGAAGGGGAGAGCAGCACGTTCTCGAGCCAAGCGCGCATCGCGGGGCCTCCGAGGTCCTCGTACTCCCCGCGGTACGCTCGATCGGAAACGGTGAGAAGTCCGATGATGGGTGGATCGTTTTGAGTTGATGTCATAGAGTCATTTCGGTACGAAATTCGCTTTGCGTCGGAAGTCCTTCAGGGTGACGGTTCCCTGTTCGAATTCAGCACGGATGCTGTCGAAGAGCGCGTCGGTGTCGTGGTCGATCTGGTTGCGGAGGTGACGTCCGGCCCTTTCGAGTTGGTCTAGCCCGGACCGCATCGCTACGGCGAGGGGCGATTCGTCGCTCAGGGGGGTACTGGCCTCGAACTGGTGACGCAGGGCTAAGACCAGCTCTTCGTAGCGGCTCAGGGTGGTCCTCAAGGTGGAAGCTGGGATGGTGCCGCTCTCGAAGCGGGTCATGTCCCGGAAGAGATGCTCTAGGGGATCCGCCGGGGAGCGACGGTTCCGCACGGCCTCGAGCTCCAGGCGTAGGTTTCGGACCGCGCTAGGCAAGAGCTCCTGCCCTAGCTCCTCGTCGGCGTACAGCTCCTCGACGCGGTTTAGAAAAGCAGCTAAGACCGGATGGTAGTCCGGGAGCGCCCCTTCTTCGTGGAGAAGCGCTTCGTGTTCGGCGAGCTCGTCCACTAAAAGGTCGATGTTCTGCTCGCGATCGAAGTGCTGCTCGATGAAGCTCAAGCAGACCTCGAGGCTCACCGTAGCATCTCCTCGATTCGGTCGATGATGTCCGAGGAGTCGGGCCGAACGAGCGCGAGGATCGAGGCGTGCCGCACCACCAGAAATTCGTGTCCCTTATACTGGAGTTCAATGGCTTCTTTCTTGAGGAAGAAGGCGAAGTCCCCGATCTCGGCTTGGAGGGGGAGATAGCGGACCGCCTGGTGCGGTTTCTTCCACGGCTCGGACTCAGAGTACTCGGGATTCGCGGTGAGATAGCCAGGGCCGACCCTCACCACTCGGCCGCCTTGGACCTTCTCTTTGTCGGTCACCGAAGCGGGTAGGACGAGACCGGATTCGGTCATCTGTTCACCGACGAGAGGTTCGATCAGAACTCGGTCGCCGATCACAATCAGTTCGCTCATGGCCCTCTGTTTTGATGTCTTGGCCGATTCGCCTTCCGGTCCAGCGTTCTCAAGGTCTAAACCCTCCTAGGAAGGAAGGGCCAGGTCGAGAAGCGAGCACCCTGAAGGAGTATTCTTTGGTGAGCTATCGAGACCAGATCGTAGAAGTCATGACCCAACACGGCTGTACCGAGCTGCAGACCGACCGTTTCTCGAAGCGGGTGGGCCGTTTTCTCGCTGGGGAGCACGGGGAGATCCCCGAAAGCGAGATCGCCCCGGTGGACCCGCTACCTAGCCTGGCAGACCTGGAGGGGCGCCTCGAACTCCTCGACCGTTTGGCGGTGGTGAAGCTCAACGGCGGTCTCGGAACCTCAATGGGGCTCTCCGGCCCCAAAGGGCTTCTGGAGATACGCGAGGGTCTCGACTTTTACGCCCTCACCCTCAAACAGTTGAGGGCTTTAGAGGCTTCGTGCGGTCGCAGACCGCCGCTGCTGTTCATGAATAGCTTCCGCACCGAGAGCCCGACACGAGAGCGCCTGCGAGAGCTGGATTTCGAGCAGGATCTCCCTTGGGGCTTCCGTCAGTCCCAGGTTCCGAAGATCGATGAGCAGGGGCGTCCCGTGCAGGGAGAAGGCGAGTACGGCTGGTGTCCCCCAGGGCATGGGGACCTATACTCTTGTCTCCTCGATGGCGGGCTCAAGGACCTCCTTCTAGCGGCGGGCAAGAGGTATCTGTTCGTTTCCAATATCGATAATCTTGGAGCGAGCGTGGACCCTAGGCCGCTCACCTATCTGGTCGAGCGAAACGCCCCCTTCCTAATGGAGACGACCCGACGGCTGCCCCAAGATAGAAAGGGCGGACACCTAGCTCGGAGCGCACAGGGAGGTCTGCTCCTTAGGGAGGTCGCCCAGTGCCCGGAGGCGGATCTCGAGGCTTTCCAGGATGTGGATCGGCACCGCTATTTCAATACCAACAATCTGTGGCTCGACCTCGAGGCTCTCGACGAGTCTTGGACCGAACTCCCGTTGATCGTGAATCGCAAACCGGTGCGGCCCGAGCAGCCCGGTAGTCGAAGAGTGGTTCAGTTAGAGTCGGCGATGGGCGCGGTCCTCGGGCAGCTCGAAGGGGGCTTGGCGGTGGAGGTGCCGCGGACCCGGTTTCGCCCGCTGAAGACCACCGATGATCTCTTCTGTCTGCGCTCGGACCTCTATCGCCTAGAGGACTCTGGCGAGCTATTTCAGCGTAGCGAAGAGCTGCCTATAGTCCGCCTGGACCCAGAGCAGTACCGGATGATCGATGGATACCGGGATCTGGTAAAGAAAGAGCCCTCCCTGCTGCGGTGCCGCAGTCTTAAGGTGGAGGGCCGGTACCGTTTTCGAGGGGACGAAGAGCTGGTTGGCGACGTGGTGTTGAAGGGGACGTCTTAGGTGTCGCCCATCGGAGGCGAGTCTACCCTTCGCTTCTGGTGGCCGAGCCGAGGGTCAGGTTCAAAGGCTCTAGCTCGGCGAGAGTGTGCCGCTTTATCTTCGAGAGCTTACCCTCCCCGAGGTCTTCACAGCTCTTGTATCCGGCGATCTTTTCGGTCTCCACTCGGGCGCGATAGTCGATCTTTTGACCGTCGACGAGCACGGCGCGATAGAGGTGGTGACCGTTCTCTTTGCCGAGGCACTCTAGAGCGGCGAACCGAGCACCGTATCGCTCCCACAGGGCGGCTTCCACGACTTGAGGTCGGCTTTTGAGTAGACCGACTCCGCGGTACATCCCTTCGGGTAGCAGTCCGGCCTCCAGATCCGTTTCGAACGCTTCCACTCGCAGCGGTCTAACATGTCCGAAGATGCGCCACTCCGGAAAACTCGCGACCACCGGAGCGTACCGATGCCCACCGAGATGAGAGACCTGTATTACCAGCCGTTTCGAGCGAGCCTCTAAGGCGCGATAGACCGGGTAGCCGAAAGTGCCGCAGCAGCGGTCTCGAGAGCCGTGGGTACAGACGAGGTGAAGAGGCTCTTCGGTCCCGTCCGCCGGGAGTTGGAGCTCCCGCCTGAGGACCTCGGTACGAGCCGAGAGAACCTTCCAGACGCCGCGCCCTGCCTTCTGCCGTAGCAAGATCATGTTTGGGCCTTCGCAGACCTTGAACCGAGCCGGAATCTCCGGCGTGACCAGGAGCTTCAACTCCTCACCGGGATGGTCTTTTAAGCTTCTACGAAGCTCGCAGACCAGTCCCGGTAGGCGTTTGATCTTGGCCGGCCAAGGCTTCGGGTGTTCGACTATGAGATAGCCTGCCTCCCGGGGGGCTGTCCCGTAAAGAGACGTGCCCCCCTCGTGCTGAGAACAGCCCTGCATCTAGCTTCGAACGGCGGGCGGAGCCTGATTCGCTCGATATCGCCAGGTGGCCCACAGCACGTAGAGGATCTCTAGCACGACGTAGCAGGCAACATACTCGACGCCGCCGGATCCGAAGCCGTAGGAGTGCAGACCTGCCCCGAGCACATAGTTCACTCCGTACCAGGCCATGACCACCCCTTGGAAAGCGATGATCGACCAGGCGGCCATACCGAACTGGCGTAACCAACCGGCGTATCGTCCGTGGAGGATGGCCAGGTATCCCAGTAGCGCGATCAGAGCCCAGACCTCCTTAGGGTCCCAGCCCCAGAAGCGCCCCCAAGAGTCGTTCGCCCAGACCCCACCCAAGATGGTGCCGGCGGCCAAGAGCAGCACACCGATCTGTATGGCGCGGTAGACTCCGTCGTGCAACGACGCGATCTCGGCCTTCTGTTCGGGACGCATAGCGCATTTCCATAACACGAAGTGTCCGAGGCCTAGGGCCAGGAGAAAACCGGCGTAGCCTAAGCAGATGGTCAGAACGTGTACGGTGAGCCAGAAGTTGGAGCGGAGCACCGGGGTCAGCGGTTGAATGGACGGGTCTAAAACGGTAGGGAGCAGGTCGGCGAGTATCAGACAGGCCACCGCTCCTGTGGCGGCCGCTACCAAGTAGTATTTCTTCGGCCATATCGCCTCAAAGATGAGGGCGAAGAGCACCGCTCCGAAGGCTACCCAGATCACCGACTCATACATGTTGGTCACCGGTGGACGTCCCGCGATGAGGCACCTTAAGTAGAAACCGTAGGCGTGAAGGATGAAGCCGGTGGTGATGATCGAAAACCCCATCCAGTAGCCGAGACCGCGCTCCGCAGGCTTAGCGAATGCCAGGGGGAGTAGGCCGACTAGGTATAGGACCCAGGCGATCCTAAAAGGGTGGGTTTCGTTGTAACGGATCTCCCGCAGCATCGCCTGGTCTTCAGGCACAGGACCCAGCTGGTGTAGCTGCTGCCGGGCCTGAACGGCGGCCTCTCGGGCCTGCGGGCGGTCCCCCGCCTTCAAGCTCTCCTTGAGCGTCGCCACTGCGCTCTTGGCGCCAGCTACGACTTCGACCGTGTTGCCGTGCTCGAGGTCGGAGAACGACCCCCAGGCCTCTTGAAGCCCACCGGGGTGGGGTACAGCGGTGAAGAGGGTGCCGTCGGATAGACGGTAGAGAACGTTCATCTTGACGAAGAGCTCCTGGAGGGTCTCCTCATCGTCGTGGAGCTCCTCTTTCTGCTCTAGGTGATGATGGATCTCTTCGCGGGCTGCAGTCAGCTTCGGGTTCTCGAAGAGTTCGTCGAAGGAGTACCAGCGCTGGTCGGGATCGAGATCGTACTTCTCTTTGATTTCGTAGTCTCGGAACTCGATCACTTTGGCTGCTCGAGCAGCCTCCGGATCGGCCCACCAATGCAGGATCTGTTCGACGGGGTGACGCCCTTCGAACTTGACTTTGCCGGTGATCAGCTGAACGGACTCCCGGGCTAAAGTGTCCAGCGGTTTCATTCGTCCGCCTGACTGCACCGGTAGGCTCAACAGGATCTCTTGGGCATCTAGGTCGGCCTCCCCTTGGGCTAGCGCCGGGAAGGCGAGAGCCAGGGTGAGACCGAGGGTTATAAGGATTCTAAGCACTGGTGGACTCCTCATCTCCAGCCTCAACTCGCTCGGGCCGAGACTTCTTGGGTTTAAAGTAGAACATGATAATGATCCCCAGGATCATGATGATCGAACCTAGGTATTTTAGGCCGATACCGGGATCTCGAACCACCGCGAAGACCGAGACCCAGCGTCCGTCGACCGTCTCCGAGTAGGAGGCTTGGAAGACTTTGAAACCGTGGCCTGCGTAAGGCTGGTTCATCGCTACAGTGAAGGTCTCGTCCTCGACTTCAACGTCGCTTTCATAGGTGGCGGGGTTGGTGGTACCAGGGTCGTACCCGATACGGAACTCTTTGAGGGTAACGGCGAACTCGAGGGGGACAGTCTTGTAGCCGTACCCGAGGATCAGGTCTCCCTGGTCCCCGTCATCGAAGCGGAGGATGTCCCCACGCTCCAGCCAGTAGGGACCCAAGTTCTGGGCTCCCTCTAGGGTGACCCGGATGGACGGGCCCGGCGCGGTCTCGTCCGGATTGTCCGGGGCCTCGACCTCCCGAACGATCTTGCCGCGCTTGGCTTGGGGCAGAAAGCTGGTGATCGTCGCTTCTAGGTCCATCCAGCCGGTGGGTACCGAATCGTCCAAGACGAAGGTTCCGGACCTCTGACCGTCCACACGATACAGAAGCTCGCCGGTGCTGGTTAGCCCGATCTCTAACTGGCGACCGTTCTCGGCGGCCTCTTCTCGGTTGTATAAGAGTCGGCTCGAGAACTGCTCGCCCTCACTCGAGACCCTCGTGTTCAGCTCCTGGAGTGCCGAAAAGAGCAGCCAGCGCTGAGAGCCGACGGGGGTGGTGAGTTCCACTTCGACGGCCGGGTTGATGGGCTCGTCCGAGCGCGAGATCAGTTCGCCATCCTCTACGACCGCGTGCGGAAGATAGCGGATCAGGCGCACTGAGGCGTCCCCGTACTCGAGAGGATAGGGGGTCTCGGAGATGCGATCGAGGTCCACGACCATCGGCCGGTTATCCAAGAGGATCTGCACGGAGCCTCGGTGGCTCTCGGGGGGAGGGTTTCGGAACGCCTCTTCAGCTTCGGCATCGGCGAGGCGAAAAAAGTCGACCGTGGCCGGACCGAGGGCCATCTTACCCGAAGCGGGAGTGAGCCATACGGTCTGGTCTACTTGGGCGTTCTTTAGGCGCAGAGCTACAGCGGGGATGCCCTCATCCTCGTCGGGGGTGTACACGGTCTCGGCGACCGAGTGGTGATAGTAGTTATCGATCATCACCACGATCTCACCCTCGGGGTCGGCTCGAAATCGGTGTTCGGACTCTCCGGGTTTCGGGCGGTTCCAACGGAACTCTGCGGCGATCTCGTGAACGGAATCGATATCTCTTCCGAAATAGAGGACCGGTTCATCGATGGTGACCCGGGAACTGGTCTCCCCCTCTTCTAAGACCATGCTACCGTCGACGCCGACGAACATGGTCTGGAGCGAGCCGGCCAGAATCAGAATAATTCCAAGGTGGGTAAGGACGAATCCGGTCTGACTCTTCTTCCAAGGGTAACGCATCAGCGTCGAGCAGGTGACGTTCATCCCGAGCAGCGACAGGAAGGCGGCGAAGAGAGGGCTCTTGTAGACCAGGTATTGTGCGGTCTTAGTGTCGTAGACCGACTCATAAAAAGTAGCGATCGACAGGATGATGGCTAGGGCCACGAGCAGTACGACCGCTAGTTTTAGGGACGAGAAGAAGCGGAAAATTCCGTTTCTTTTTAGCTTTTTTAACACAGACTATGTCCTTGCCCCGCCCCAGAGGTAGAGGGGCGGCTTTAAGTCGCCTTAGACCCGCTCTGGGGATCTGTACCCCAGACGTACTTTCCTCGAAACCTGTTAACGTATCCGATCTGGCTTCGAGGCTCATGTTC
>CAZDLH010000039.1:0-10643 GCA_964505925.1 uncultured Burkholderiales bacterium | reverse complement strand
CGCTGCGGCTCTCGGTAGAGCCCGCCGGTCCTCTGGGCTTCGGCCCCTTCTCGCGCTGGGCCCTCCGACGTTTTTTCGAGCGGGTGCTGCAGGCCACGAATCTGCACCTACAGGCCTTGGCCCCGGATCGCTTCTACCTGCAGTGCGATGAGGCGCTGAGAGTCTCGGCCTGGGACTTGAGCGCGGAGCAGCCCCGCAGCCCGGGCTCCCTGTCGGGGGGCGAGCGCTTCCTAGCCTCGCTCGCTCTGGCGTTAGGGCTAGGGGACGCCCTAGCCGAAGAGGGGCCGGCGGCTCCCCAAACCCGTACTCTACTCTTGGACGAAGGGTTCGGCTCTCTCGACACCGTCTCGCTCGAGGCCGCCTTAGCCGGGCTCGAACTGCTGAGCCGGTCGGGCTACACCGTAGGGGTAGTGAGCCACCTGGAGGCGGTGCGCACTCGGTTTTCCCAACGGCTCAAGGTCTCCAGGTCGAACCCGTCGGGCGAGGCTCACATCGAGCTCGGGTAGACCCGGTCTGGGCCGAACTACAACCAGGCCGTTCTCGGGAGGGAGACTCCCTCGACACTAGGAAACTCTGCCGGGTGCGGATCCTCATTGTAGAAGACAATCCTGTCAACCTCGATCTTGTGATGCAGCTGCTCGAAGACGACTACGAACTCCTGACGGCCGAAGACGGCGTGATGGGGTTGCGGTTGGCTCTCCAAGAGCGGCCCGACCTCGTCTTGCTGGACCTGTCCCTCCCCCGCAAGAGCGGGTGGGAAGTGTGTCAGGAGATTCGAGAAAAGCTGACCTCGAAGGCCATGCCGATCATCGCGCTGACCGCCCACGCCATCAAAGGGGATCGAGAGACAGCGCTGCGCATCGGGTTCGACGACTACGTCACCAAACCGATCGACGAAGAGCTGCTGCTCGAGACCATAGAAAAGCACCTCGCCCAGAAGCGGTCCGACTGATCCCGCGCTGCCCCCGTCAGTAGTTCTTCACCCGCAGAACCTCTTCGGAATCCTCTCCGACGGTGGCTCTCAGCGGGTCCGTTCCGCGATCCGGGCGTCGCTCCCGGCGCAGGCGCATCGGATCTTCGCTCCGGTCGACCTCCACGGCTCGGAGCGGGGAGACGTCGGGATCGGTCCGCTCCGCTCGCAACGGGTCGCCCGCCCTCTCCCTCTTGGTCTGCGGCCCAGAAGTGGCGGGGTCCACCCCGGTAGCCGGTTCGATCAGGGTGTGAGCTAGAATCAGGACCCGGTCCTCCTCCAGCGACGCGGTAAAGATATCCTGGGGGAGCGGCAGCTCGATCCGGACGCCTCCGAACTGATATCGCAGACCCCGCACAAAGTAAGAGTGGCTCTCCAACGGTGGACCGTCCAGCAGCTCTAGCTGACCGTCGACCAGCTCGAACTCGCTGAGGCCCGCCCGGCTCTCCACCGACACCGCTCGAGCCGGCGTGTTACGCCTGATCTTCAGGTGATCCCGAGCTCCCACGGCTTGCACGACGTAGCCCCCTCGAGTCTGGAAGAAGACGTCGTCTTGGGGCAGCCTCCAAGCGATCTCTCTAGGGCCGCGCCGGACCTCTACACGCTCCCCGCCCAGATCCGCCACCAGCGTATAGCTGTCGCCCCCTCCGGAGTGCTGCCGCCGGATCCTCAGGACCTGATTCGGCAGGTTCAGCCAGAGGTCTCCCTCTCGGTAGCGCAGCTGGATCGACTGCCCTTCCTGGCGCAGAGTGAACGACTCTTCGTAGGCCGCTCGGTGATGGCGCAGCAGCTCCACTTCACCGGAGATCGAGACCTTCACGTCCGAGCTCTCCACTAGAATCTGGTCGGCCCAGCTCGCGCTGGCCGTACATACCACCAAGACAAGGGTGGCTATCGTGTGCTCAATCCGGAGGCGCATACAGCTCCTTTCGAGGGAAGGGGTGAATTATCTCTACCGAAGAGGTCATGGTCACCGTTGGATGGGAATGAGGCATCGTGCGATCTTACAGCCTGCGTTCCACAACTCTCATGTTCTTCATCGACCTACTGTTCAACTTGGTCTTGCTCTACGTCTTGGGTCTGCTCGTCGGCGTGATCCCCGAGCAGACGAAAGCCTATCTGATCACCGCAGCCGGGCTCTACCTAGTTAAGACCTTCATCTGGCTCGGACTCCGCTTCCCCCTCCTCTTACCCATCGATCGCTGGGAGAGAAACGGTGCTCCCCCAGAGGCTCGAGAGCCGGCACTGATCCGAGCGATCCAGCACTTCCCCTACGACTTCACCCTTTTTTACAGCGCTCTCGTAGGCGGGTACTACGCAGCGGTCGTGGTCTGGATGGTGTACGGGGCACAAGAGATCAGTTTGAGCCCCGATCTCTTGTGGCCCGGGCTGCTCTTCGCTGCCTCCACCTCCTTCGGGGCTATCGCCGTGGGGATCCCGGTGAACCTCCTGCTGACCTCTCGCTTCTCCCAGCGGCTCTCCCAACACCAGGTGGAGACCTTCGAGCAGGTTCCCGGCAAGGAGATCACCCTGCGGACCAAGATCGCGACCATCTGCGTAGCCCTCGCAGCGGCGCCGAGCCTGCTGCTCTTCTCGGTCCAGACTTTCGTACAGACCAACGGCACCCACCGGGAGGCTGAACGGATGGCCATCGCGGTCCTCGCTCGACTTTCGGAAGCCCCCGACCAGGAGTTCGAGCGCTGGGCCCTGACCTCCGAGACCCACCCCTTCGTGGTCAGCGGGGCCCGAACCCGGTTCTTCGGCTCCGAGACCCCCTCCCCCGAAGCCCTCCGATCGGTCGAGTCGAGCGTCGGTTCCGAAAGCGATGTTTCGCGCGTTCGAGAGCAGCGGCTCCGCTACGTGGTGCGGACGGCGCCCCGGGGGGACGAGACCGTCGGGGTGGTGGTCGGGGTTCAGAAACCGCAGAAGAACTGGTACGCCCTGTCGCTGGTGCTGATGCTGACCTCCATCTGGCCGCTCTTGACCGCTTTTTTAGTAGAGAGAACCATCGCCAAGCCGGTCGGCGTGATCGCCGAGGCCTTCCACCGCATCGTAGCTCGTGGGAGAACCGAAGAGGCCGACCGGGTCCCGATCTACTACAAGGACGAGGTGGGACGACTGGCCTTCAACGCCAACCGCACCATCGATACCTTGACCGAAGCCCGAGCCCAGATCGAACGGACCGCTCGGGCCCTAGCCCACAAGAACCGGGAGCTCCAAGAGGCGTACCGAACCAAAGGCGAATTCTTGGCCAACATGTCCCACGAGCTCCGGACCCCGCTCAACGCTATCATCGGTTTCTCGAGGCTGATGAAACGAAAGGTCGGCGATGACCTCCCCGAACGTCAGAGGAAGAACCTGGACCTCATCACGATGTCCGGTGAACAGCTGATGACCTTGGTCAACGACCTGCTGGACTTCGAGAAGATCGAGGCTGGCAAGCTCGCCTTTCATCTCGAGGAGACCGACCTACCCGAGCTCCTCGAGAATCTCGAAGCCGCCTTGAGGCCCCAAGCCGAAGCCGCCGGGCTAACCCTCTCCTTCCACACGCGCGAAGCGCCGGCTCGCCTGCTCACCGACGGGGATCGGCTGCGACAAGTGCTCACCAATCTGGTGGTCAACGGACTCAAGTACAGCGACCAGGGCGAGGTCAGGCTCAGCTGTCGCCAGGAGGACGACCGGGTCAAGTTCGAGGTCGCCGATCGAGGGATCGGGATACACCCCGAACAGATAAAGGGGATCTTCCAGCCGTTTCACCAGGTGGACGGGAGCGAGACTCGCGAGCGCGGCGGCGTGGGACTCGGACTGGCCATCGTGTCCCGCCTGGTCCGACACCTCAAGGGCACCATCGAGGTTCGATCGGTAAAGGACGAAGGCTCGGTCTTCACCGTAACCTTCCCTGTCCGCGACGACCCTGCCCTTTTAGCCCCCCGGGGGGACGGCCCGTCGGTAGTGGTCATCGATGACAACCGCGACTATCTGGAATCGATCCATCACGAACTCAGCGAAGCGGGCTACCGAGTGCACACTGCCGACTCCGGAGAGAAAGGCCTAGAGCTCCTTCGGGAGGTGCACCCCAGCGCGCTCCTGTTAGATGTGGTGATGCCTGGGATGGACGGCTGGGAGGTCCTCCAGAAAATCCGCCAGCAGCCCGAGTTCGACGACCTCCCGGTCCTCATCACCAGCGCCCTCGACGATCGTCCGGTGGGTCTCGACGTAGACTTTGCAGGCTGGCTGACCAAACCGTTCGAGTTCGAGGATCTGAAGCGATACCTACCCAGGGAGCGAGACCGAGCAGCTCATCCCGACGGCGACGATATTGTGATCGTGGAAGACGACCCCCAGACCTCGGCTCTCCTCGAGCAGGTCTTCGAAGATTCGGGCATCCGCGCCGCCGTCTGCCGCACCGAGTCGGAGGCCATCGCCCTCTTGGACCGCAGCCTACCATCGGTGCTGGTCCTCGACCTCCATCTAGAAGAAGGGAGCGGCTGGGCGGTACTCAACCATCTACGCGCCATTCCCGAGAGCGAAAGAACGCGAGTCTTCGTCTACACCGCCAGCAGCCTCGACTCCGAGGAGCGCCAGCGGCTCAGCCGGAGCGTGACCAGAGTGATCCCTAAGCACGGACACGACAGCTTAGCCGAACTGGTGGGCTCGGTGGTCCGCAGCTAGAGGCCCTATTCGATCCCTTCACCCCCTACAAGACGGAATGAAGGCTGTCTTTGAGCAGGAGATAGACGGCGTTGGTCCACCCGAAACCGACTTCATTGGAGGAGTAGCCGTAGTCTATATCCTGGGAGACCTTTGCGGTGCGATCCACCACGTTGTACTTCTCGACGATCACCCCCGACGACCGGAACTCTTGCTCCACCAAGCCGGTGAAGGCGCGCGCGATCTCGTCGGCGGCCCGGCGGTAGCCGTAGCGGCGTAGCCCCGCCGAAGCGGCCCACTGCAGCGGCGCCCAACCGAAAGGGGCGTCCCACTGATTCCCGGAGCGGTGGGTCGAGGTGACGACCCCTCCGGCGCGCATGAAGACGTCGAGATTCAAGTAGACGGCCGCCGCCTGCTCGGCTTCCGCCCAGCCGGTCCACAGCGGGAAGAACGTGGTGGCGAACGGATAAGCTCGGCGCTGCTCGGTGCGCGCGTTATAGTCGAAAAAAAGACCCGCCTCTTCGTCCCACAGGTAGCGATGCATCAGCTCCACCCGCTCCCGGGCCCGGGTTCGCCACAAGGCGCTCTCCCCGGTCTGCTGGATCTGCTCTAGGAGAGCTCCCATCTCCCACTCGTACAGGTAGAGCAGGCTGTTCAAGTCCACCGGATTGTAGTGGGTCACATCGAGATTGAAGCGGCCGAAGCGGTCGGACGGATCGTACCCGGATTCGCGCATCGCTCGGTCCCCCATATAGAAAAGGGGCGTCAGCTGGTCCTCGGCGGCGTCGTAGAACAGATCCAAGGGGTAGCCCAGGGTTCTCAGCTGCTCTTCTAGGGTGAGGTGCCCCAACTGCTGAAACTCCCTGCGGATCAGATCGTAGTGGGAGTTCCCTTCATCGTCTCGTTCGCTGGCCAGCACTTCATCGGCGGGCCCTTGACCCAAGTCGAAGTAGCGGCTCAATCCCGTCTCCGGCGTGAGGTGCGGCTCGGACGTCCAGAAGCGGTAGGTCTCCCTCAGCTCCGGCATAGCCTGGCGCACCCACTGCCGGTCGCCGGTGTGACGGTAGATATCGGCCACCATAGAGGCCAAGAACGGGGGCTGGGACCGGGTCAGATAGTAGGTTCGGTTCGCGTTGAGAACCCGCCCGTAGTGGCGCACCTGATAGAGATGGTTCTCCACCATCTCTTTGGCCTGCTCCACCAGTCCCGAGCGGAGCAGGCCCAGATTGATGTAGTAGCTGTCCCAGCCGTACATCTCGTTGAAACGCCCCCCGGGGACCACGTAAGGGCAAGGCAGGTAGAGCAGCCCGTGGCTCCCCCCTCCATCGAGCTGTTGTGGCTGCTCTCGAATGTTCTCCGGGAGTACCCTCAACTCGATCCGCTCGAGCTCCTCCGGGTCGACTTGAGCTCTGATCCGCTGTTCCATCGCCCGACGGTCATCGGTGGCGGGAAGAAAGAGCGGATAGCGAGTCTCCGATTCTAGTTTCGGGTCGATAGCCGCCGTGACCAGGTCGCTGAGCGAACGGCGAAGGGTGCCCCAAGCGTTCTCGATATACTGCTCGATAGTAGGCGAGGTCGGCTCATCCTGGTGGGAGTGGTGATGGGGGGGATTCTCATTCATGAAGGGCCCTTCTCGGACCCCTCCCTGGAGCCCTACGAGACGGTTCGAGTGGGAATCGCCCCCCTGCGGTCCGAAGCTTTTGAAATGAAAGCTCTCCACCTGACCGACAGCCTCCGTCTCGATCCGAACTTTCCGTCCCCCATCCCTCCGGCGGGGGAAGCCCTGGTGCGGCCCCTCTTGGTGGGGGTCTGCAAGACCGACCTCGAGCTGACGGCCGGCTATATGGGTTTTCGCGGAGTGCTGGGGCACGAGTTCGTCGGCGTCGTCGAGCACAGCGACCAGCCGGAGTGGGTCGGCGCCCGCGTCGTCGGAGAGATCAACTGCGCCCCGCCGAACAGCCCGCCCGGGCTCGACCCCCGCCATCTACCGGACCGCACGGTGCTCGGAATCCTGGATCGAAACGGAGTGATGGCCGAGCGCTTCTGCCTGCCTCTGGCCAACCTGCTCCGGGTGCCCGAGGGGGTGCCGAACGAGTCCGCGGTCTTCTGTGAACCGCTGGCGGCCGCCTTTCGCATCCTCGAACAGGTGGACCCCCTACCGAAACGAGCGGTGGTGGTGGGCGACGGCCGCCTAGGGCTCTTGTGCGCGCTCGCGCTCCACCGCAGCGCAGTAGAGGTCACGCTCCTAGGTAAGCACCCCTCCAAGATGGAGCCGCTGCCCGGCGAGATCCATCGGGCCACGCTTTCCGACCACCGACGACGCCCACTCTCCCGAGCGCCACTAGTGATCGAGGCCACGGGCTCGCCCAGCGGATTGCCGTTGGCTTTAGAGCTGACCCAGCCGTTGGGCACCCTGGTCCTCAAGACCACCATTGCCGAGCCGCACCAGGCCCACCTAGCGGCCATCGTGATCGATGAGCTGACCGTGCTGGGCTCTCGCTGCGGGCTCTTCGCCCCGGCCCTGGAAGCCCTGGCCGACGGCTCCATCGATCCGCGCTTTATGATCGAGGCCGTCTACCCGCTGGAGGGCGCACTGGAAGCCTTCGATCGCGCCGCTCGCCCGGGTGCCGGGAAGGTCTTGATCGAGGTTTCGAAGTAGGGAGACCCAACGAACATCCCAACCCGGACGCTCCGCCCTCGGTGCCCCCGGATGATCCGATGGAGGAATCATGCCTGCAATCAACACCCTAAGCTCGACCGACGCGATGGAGCTCGAGCATCGATACGGCGCTCACAACTACGAGCCGCTGCCCGTAGTCCTAACCCGAGCCGAGGGGGTCTATATGTGGAACCCCGAGGGGGAGCGGTTTCTCGACTGCCTCTCGGCCTACTCCGCGGTAAACCAGGGGCATTGCCACCCGCGCCTGGTAAAGGTCCTGACCGAACAGGCTTCCCGCCTGACCCTCACCTCCCGGGCCTTCTACTCCGACGCCTTAGGGGAGTACTGCCGCTACATCACAGACTTTTTTGGTTACCAAAGAGTGCTACCGATGAACACCGGAGTCGAAGGCGGCGAAACGGCCCTGAAACTCGCTCGCCGCTGGGGATATCTGCACAAAGGGATCCCGGACGGACAGGCCCGGATCCTGTTCGTCGAAGGCAACTTCTGGGGTCGCACTCTGTCGGCTATCTCGACCTCCTCCGACCCCACCACTAAAGACGGTTTCGGACCTTACATGCCCGGCCTCGACACCATCCCCTACAACGACGTGGCCGCACTAGAGCAGGCCGCCGCCGATCCCAACGTGGCAGGCTTTATGTTCGAGCCGATCCAAGGCGAAGCGGGCGTGATCGTGCCCGACGACGGCTATCTCAAGGAGATCCGCAGGATCTGTACTGAAAAACGAGTGCTGATGATCGCCGATGAGATCCAGACCGGTCTGTGCCGGACCGGTCGCATGCTGTGCTGCGATCACGAAGACGTGCGCCCGGACATCTTGATCCTAGGGAAAGCGTTGTCGGGCGGTATACTGCCGGTATCCGCCGTTCTAGCTGACGACGAGGTGATGCTCGGGATCAGACCCGGCGAGCACGGCTCCACCTACGGCGGCAACCCTCTGGCTTGCCGGGTAGCCATGGAGGCCTTGGCCATCCTCAAAGACGAAAAGCTCGATGAGCGAGCCGAGCGGCTAGGCGAGCGCTTCAGGAGCAAGCTCAAAGAGATCGACGAGCCTTGGATCAAAGAGGTCCGAGGCAAAGGGCTTCTCAACGCCGTGGAGGTCACCGAGGACGCCCCGGTCGAAGCCTGGGATCTGTGCCTTCGACTCAAGGATGCGGGCCTGCTCGCCAAGCCCACTCACGAAACGATCATCCGCTTCGCCCCGCCCCTCGTGATCAGCGATTCGGAGCTCGAAGAGGCGCTTTCGATCATCACCTCCGTCTTCAGGTCAGCCTAGGGAGGACCGGGCGTCGAAGCCCCCGGACCGAGCCGTAGAGCAGGGATATCTCCGAAATCGGAGGAACACATGCAAGTTAGGGCCTGTTTCTCATAGGGGACAGATCGGTCGTCTCTACCGAGGCAGTGAGCCCCGGGCCCGTCCGTTGAACGGGCGGCTCACGCCGGTAGCCGGAGAAACGTAGAAGGTCCCACACTGGTGAGCCGATCGACCGGTTCGAGCCTCCGGGGGCTCGTCCGCAGGGTCAGCTCTAGGAAGGACGGGTCTGCTTGCCTCTCCTGCTTCGGGAAGGTAGCCAGCTTAGGAATAGGTACCAGGTGATAAAGATCCTGGACACCTCTCCGCTGCGCAACATCTATCTGGTCTCGGATCTGCACCTACGCGGAAACACGTGGGTCGCCAAGCAGATCTTACCGATAGGTAGCGAACTCGGCCACGGCGGCGAAGTCCACAGACGCTTGGAAGCCGAAGCTCGCACCTTCAGCTCCATCGATCACCCGGCCATCCCCCGCCTGTTGGACTTCTTTTTTCTGGACGGCTGCTTCGTTTTGATCAGGGAGTTCGTCCCGGGCACCGACCTGCGCACCCTGCTGGCCTACCAGGGGGGTAGCCTGGAGGAAGCCGACGCCCTGAGGCTAGCCCAGCCGATAGGAGAGCTGCTAGGGTTTTTGATGCGGAAGAACTTAGGCCCCGCCATCTTTCGAGAGCTGTCCCTCCGAAGCCTGATCGTCACCCCTGAAGGGGAGATCCGGATCATCGACTTCGGCTTCTCCCGGCTCTTCGGTAAGGCCAACACCCTAGGGCCCCTCGACTACGCTGCCCCCGAGCAGTTCTCGGGGGAGGCCACCGACGCCCGCACCCTGGTCTACAACTTGGGAGCCATCCTGTACCATCTGATAAGCGGTTTCAACCCGGGGGACTCCCCCTTCGATCTCGAACCGCTCGACTACTGGGCTCCGGACAGTAGTCCGGCTACCCTAAAGCTGGTCGAACGGGCGCTCAAGCACGAGCCCGGTGCGCGCTTCTCCAGTCCGGAAGAGATGGTTAAAACTATCAAGCGAGCTCGGCGGAGTGTCGAGCGTGGAGACTCGGCCAGCAGTGCGAGAACGGATACTCAGCCGCTCCAACCGGCCACCATCTCAGCCGGTACGGGGATGGCCATTCTAGTCCTATTATGCATGCTCGGAGCCAGCCTGTTCGCTGTCTACGAGATGTTCCTACGAGGTGGAGGTTAAACCGTGTTTCAACCAGGCAGCGTGATCGCAGGTCGCTACCAAGTCGTACGCCTGGTAGGGCAGGGAGGGATGTCTAATCTCTACCTCTGCTACGACCGAAAGTACTCCAACGCCACGGTGGTCATTAAAGAGATGACCGCCTCCTACTCCGATCCCAAGGAGCAGCAGATGGCCGTGGACCTGTTCCATCGCGAAGCCAAGCTGCTCGCCTCCTTGAACCATCGGCACATCCCGAAGGTCTACGACTATTTTCAGTACGCTGGTAAGTACTATCTTTCGATGGAGTTCATCGATGGCGTGGACCTGGCCCAGAAACTGGAAGCCACCAAAGGTCCCTTACCGGAACAGCAGGTCCTAGAGTGGGGCGAACAGATCGCAACCGTTCTCTTCTACCTCCACAAGCACGAGCCGCCGATCGTGTTTCGGGACGTGAAGCCCAGCAATATCATGCTCTGCGACCAGGGGGTCAAGCTGATCGACTTCGGGATCGCCCGCCACTTCGACCAAGCGAAAAAGGGCGACACCATGAGGATCGGCTCCCCCGGCTACGCCCCCCCGGAGCAGTACGCCGCTCAGACCGACCCGCGCTCGGATATCTACGCCTTGGGGGTGACCCTACATCACGCCTCGACCGGGCGCGACCCCACCGCCACCCAGACCCCGTTCCTCGTGCCTCCCGCCAAGAAGATCAACCCCGCGCTCAGCGAGGCGACCTCGGCGATGCTGGCCAGGGCTACCCAACTCGATCCCAGCGACCGGTACCAGAGCGTGCTGGACATGAAAAAGGATATCCAGCAGATCCTCAGTCGAGGGAAGCAGAGCACGCGCGTG
>CAZDLH010000038.1:0-10710 GCA_964505925.1 uncultured Burkholderiales bacterium | reverse complement strand
CATCTCAGTGTGCCTCAAGCTATCAATTCCTACCGTTTTTGTCAAGATTGGCAAAGTGAGAGAGAAGCTAAGCCTGACGGGGCCGGAGTACCGTTTTGTAGCACCTCTCTAGGGGTATGGCGAGCCGCATCGGACGCTCCGGGAGGGCGCTATCTTTTCACTCGAGAAAGCTTGACACCGTTTAGAAAGAGTGAGACTTTGAGCCGGTATGGCTGTTCTAGCTCTCCGCGGTACCGTTCTTTTCTGTCACGCCGACCCATGGGACCACGATGACGGCTCGGGCGCCGTTACCTACTATCCCGACGGTCTGCTGGTGATCCGGGACGGCCGCATCGCCGAGTGCGGGCCCGCGGCCGAGCTGTTGAAGTCCGATACTCCGATGGATGTGATCGACTACAGCGGACGGCTCCTGTTGCCCGGTTTCATCGACCTGCACGTTCACTACGCCCAGACCAAGATCATCGGCTCCTATGGACGGGAGCTGCTCGACTGGCTCCAGACCTACACTTTCCCCGAGGAGCTGAAGTTCCGCTCGAAGGCGTACGCAGACGAGGTCGCAGAGTTCTTCTTCGACCAGCTCCTGAGCCACGGGACCACCTCGGTGCAGTCGTTCGCGACCACCTCCCCCAGTTCGGTGCACGCTTTTTTTCAGCGGGCCCGAGCCTTGAAGGTGCGGGGCTTGTGCGGGCTGACCGGCATCGACCGACCCGGAACGGCTCCAGAGGAGTATCTCGACACCGCTGAGAGCTTCTATCAGGACAGCTCTTTATTGATCGAGGAGTATCACGGGCAGGGCCGGCTGGGATACTCCATCTCGCCCCGCTTCTCGTTCGGCAGTACCGACGAGCAGCTGGCCGCCGCGGGGCGGTTAGCCCAGGAGCACCCGGACTGCTGGATCCAGACCCATCTTTCGGAGAACCCTAGGGAGATCGAAGCGGTTCTGGAGTTTCATCCCGGCTGCAGCGACTACCTTGAGACTTACGAGCGGTACGGGCTGGTCCGCAAGCGATTCTGTGCGGGCCACTCGATCTATCTCTCGGACTCCGAGTTCGAGCGTCTGGGGCAGGCCGAAGCCTCCATAAGCTTCTGCCCCACTTCGAATCTTTTTCTAGGCAGCGGCTTCTTCGCTTGGGATAAAGCGCGAGCCCACGGGGTGAGATGGGGTGTCGGCTGCGATAGCGGAGGGGGGAACTCGCTCTCGCTCTTGAGGACCCTCGATGACGCCTATAAAGTCGGCATGATCCAAGTCGTCCAGCAAGAGCCGGGGCGGCAGATCGAATCGCTGCGGATGTCGCCGCTGCGGGCCCTCTACTCCATCACCGCCGGGGCAGCCCGGGCCCTCGACCTCGAAGAGGAGATCGGCGCCTTGCGACCGGGGATGGCGGCCGACGTGGTGGTGCTCGACCCGGTGGCCTCCCCGCTGCACGAGCGCCGGGCGGACGGTCGAAAGCTTGGCGACTCCTTGGCCGACGCCAGCCACCTGTTCTTCGGCTGCATGATGCTCTGGACACCGGATCTGGTGGAGGCCACCTACGTGTCCGGTGAGAGGCGGTATCGACGGTGAGCCGCTCGGAGCGTTTTTTTCGGATCATCGGTTTTCTGGAGGCTTGGTCCTACCTGATCCTGCTGTTGGTGGCTATGCCCCTAAAGTACATCTGGGGACGACCGGAGTTCGTCTTCTGGACCGGTTCGTTCCACGGGCTCTTCTTCGTCTTGTACTGCTTTGCGATCCTCGCCATGATGGTGTTCTGCGGTTGGCGTTTGCGCTTGAGTAGCTTGGCCTTTCTAGCTGCCTTCTTCCCTTTCGGACCTTTCATCTTCGAGCGTCGCTATCTCGACGGACCTAGGCGGGATGCCGGCCCCGCGGCGTAGTCACACCGCGGACTCGGTAGAGCACCGTTTTCTCGGGGCGAGTAATCTGTGGCTAGCCCGTCGGCAGCTGGTTCAAGCCCTGGGTCGTTACGGTCCTAGCCGGCTGTCCATCGCTGCTGGTCCCGGTCGCTCCTACGGTCAGACCGCGGGTAATCCGTTTTTGAAGTACCCCTCCTTGCTGGCCTCCGATATGTTCGCCCCGCCTATCGACGGTCGCCCGGGTCTGGCGGTGCTGACCGATGTGGGCAACGATATCGCGTACGGCATCGAAGCCGAGAGGCTCCTCGATTGGGTCTCGAGGGCGGCCGAGCGCCTCCGGGAGCGGGGCTTTGAGGTGGCTTTGACTCGACTACCTTTGAGAACTCTCGAAAGGCTCCCAGACCTCCTGTTCCATCTGATCGCGCTGCTCTTCTTCGGGCGCCTCGGAGCCGAGCGCCGCGAGATCTTCGAGCGCCTAGAGACGGTCGAGAACGGGGTGCAGGAGCTCGCTTTGGAGCGGGGCTTCACGCTGTTGGAGTGCGATGAGGAGTGGTTCGGTTGGGACGGGTTTCATCTTCGGGGAGGGGCCCGCAGCGCGTGCTGGGAGTGTTGGAGCGAGCGGCTCTTGGGCGCTTCACCGGCTCCAACGATGAACTCTCGCTACGAGATCCTGCGCCGCGACTGGAGAAACGGGTTCTGGGAGGTTCAGCTCTGGGCCCCTGGGGGTCAGGGCTGAGTCGATAGCTTGGTTCGTCGCTCGGTTAATAGCTCGGGTTAATAGCTCGGGTTAATAGCTTTCGGAGTTCGGCACCTGCGCCTCGTACCGCTCTAGGGTCTGGAGAAAGTCGCGGGCGCTGGGGTTGGGTCGGCTGGCGGTTCCGAGCCCTTCGGCGAGCTGGTTGACGATCAGAAGGTTGCCTCGTTCGCCGGAGGTGTAAGCGGCCACGATCTCCTGGATCTCTCGATAGTCGAACCAGATCCCTTGGCAGCCCAGACAGTAGTCGAGCTGGGTTCGGCCGATATGCGACGGGAAGAGCGAGCTTTGGCACCTGGGGCAGGCCCGCACAGCGGCGGGCTCCCGAGCCGGCGTCAGATCTTGCCCCAAGGCGGAATCGTCGAGGATCCGAGCCGACAAGTTCGGACTTTGAAAGAAGAGTTTCAGCTCTTCCTTATCGAACCAGACGCCGAAACATTCCGGGCAGGTGTCGATCTCGAGAGCCGTGTCGGAGTCGGTGAAGATCAGCATGATCACATCGCGGCAGGCGGGACATCTCTTCATTGTCTGGAACTTCGTCGTGAAGACCCTCCACCCTTGACCAGTATAGACCCAGGCCAGCACACCTCACCGTACCTCGGACCGCATCGGCGGTCCGGTCTTCGCTGTCGAGCCTGCCGAATCTCAGAGAGCTGGGGGCGCAGCGCGCTTTTGGGTCTGCTGCTGGCCCTGGCGCTCCTCTGGAGCCCGGTCTCGGCCCAGACCCCTTCCCCTACTCCGGAGCCGTCCCCCGACGCGATCGCTTCGCTTCGTGCCGAACTAGAGCAGGTGGAGGCCCGGTTAGATCTGTTTTCTGAGCTCGGCGACCCGGACGCCCAGGAAGGGCTAGCCGACCATCAGGCGAGCTTCCTGGACTCTTTGCGGCGCTCTCAGACCTATCTGCGTCGGCAGATGGGGCTTCGGACTGCGATGGAGCAGCTCGGCCTTCAGCGCGAAGAGCTAGAGCGAGAGATGAAGGGGTTGACCCAGAGCGGCCTACCGCCTAGTCAAACTTACGATATCGAAACGCTCGATGAACTCCGGCGGTTCAAGAGCGAACTGAGCCAGCAGATCGGCAACCAGCAGCAGGCGCTCGAGTCGGCCCGGATGACGCTGGAGTTAGAGCGCAGAGTCCTGAGCGAGCGGCAGTCCTCCCGGCGGCGGCTTCTCGACTCTGGCCCGACGGCCATCGACGATGCGGCGAACGGTCTATCTAGAGAGAGGCGCTTGGAGAGCTCTGAACTCGCGATCGACGCATCGCGCCGAGCTACCGAACTGGCCCAGGCCGAGATCGAGCACGCCTCCCGGATGGTAGAGCTACTCGAGCGGCGCCAGGATCTGGTCCGCTTTAAGATCGAGCTGATCGTTGAGCGGTTCGTTTTCGATGAGGAGATGCTGCTGCGGCAGCTACAGCCTCTCGACGAGGCCCGGAGCCTCCTGACCGAGGATATCCGAAAAGTTCAAGACTCCATCGCGGCAGCGCGGGTAAAGCTAGAGGAGGTCGCCGACGGCGAGGATTTCGAGCTCGAGCGCAGAGCCCGGCAGGCTTGGCTGACGACCCATCAGCGCAGACTTTCACTCTTGGAGCAGCAGCTGGAGCTGAACTTGCTTTGGCGGGATCTTTGGGATCGTCGCTATCGAGTGAGCCACGGTCAGGGGTTCGGGGATTGGGAGCGCTGGCTAGAGTCGTCTCGAGGGCTGCTGCTCAGGCTAAAGAGCAGCGAAGAGGCGCTGCAGGCCGAACTCGGAGGGATACGCCTGGACCTGGTGGCTCTGTTGCGGCTAGACTCGGCTTCCGAGGGCCCCGAGGCCGGGCCCGGTTCGAGTGGTGAGGGGCAGTGGCGCCAGCTGACGGGCCAGGCTCTCTTGGCCCGACAGAGCGCGCTCGAGACAGCCCTGCACCATTACGGGGACACCGCTCTTTTGGTCGAGAGGCTGGTGCTGGAGCTCGAGCTTCAAGCCGAGGATACCAGCTGGAAGAAGCGTTTTCTCTCGGCCTGGCGCTCGGCCATGGGGTTCTGGAACATCGAGCTGTACACCATCGGCGATAGCGCGGTCACCGTGGGGAAGCTGAACGTGGCTCTCATCGTGCTGTTCCTCGGTTTAGCGCTGACGGGGCGCTTCGCCAGGCTGATCGACCGAAGGTTTTTGTCGAAGCTCCCGATCCGAGAGAGCATCCGCGCCAATCTCGAACGGCTCTTGCGGTACCTTTTGGTCTTCCTGGTGTTTCTCTTCGCTCTTCATGTGGTGAACATCCCGCTGACGATCTTTACCTTCCTAGGCGGTACCCTGGCCATCGCCATCGGCTTCGGTACTCAGAATATCCTGAACAATTTCATCAGCGGTCTGATCTTGATGATGGAGCAGCCGGTAAGGGTCGGAGACCTGATCGAGCTCGATAAGGCCTTAGGTTTCGTAGAAGAGATCGGCGCCAGGTCGACGAGGGTGCGCGCCTCGACCGGGATCCACATCATTTTGCCGAACTCTCATCTGCTGGAGAACCGGGTCATCAACTGGACTCTGACGGACGTGCAGTGTCGCACGAATGTGACGGTACGGGCGGCTCGGGGGTCTTCGGTCGAGCAGGTCTTGGAGCTCATCGATCGGGCTGTCTTCGAAGTGGAGAGTGCGCTGAAGACCCCGGCTCCCATCGTCACCTTCGACGAGTTTAGCGACTGGGCTTTGGACTTTACCGTCTACTTCTGGTTTCACATCCGACAGCCGATCGATCGGGAGCGGGTTCAAAGCGCGGTGCGGGTGAGCATCGCTCGACACTTCCGGGAGAACGGCATCGAGATCCCGCTTCCTCAGAGGGTGCTCACCTTTCCGAAGGCGGTGCCGGTCGAGGTGCAAGGGGAGGCCCCGAAAGAGCCGCCCGAGCAGAAGACGGAAAAGGAGAACGGCGAGTCGTGATTTCCGGTAGGTGTTGGGTGGAGTTTCAGCTCGACCCGGATGGGCTTCCCGTTAAGGAGCCGGTGCTCATCGGGTCGTGGGACGACGAGGGTGAGTTCTGTACCGAATGGCGAGGCTCGAGTTCGGCTATGGAGCTCGGGCCTGACGGGATCTGGAGAGCCCGGGTCTCGCTCGCCTTCGACCGGGAGGAGCAGCCGTTCTGGTGGGGTCTGCAGGAACGGGACCAGTGGCTGATGTTCGAGCGGCAGGCGTTGCGCTTTCATCCCGGTCGGCCGGAGGAGAGGCTCCAGCGCTTTCGCCTGGGAAACCGAAAGCTCTTCGGGTTTCACCGGGAAGGAGCAGACGGATTTCGGGTCGGGGTGTGGGCTCCCCACGCCGTGTCGGTGCACCTGTTCGGTCCCCGAGCCGAGGGCGACCTTCGACTGCCCCTAAGACGGACCGATGAGGGCTGGTTCGGCGACTGGTCTCACGGCTGGGCCGAATGGAAGGGCCAGCGGTACGGCTTCGAGGTAGGCACCCCTGAAGGCGACCTCATTCTGCGAGCCGATCCGTACGCTCGCCGACGCCAGGGACCGCAGAAAGGGGTGGCCGACCTGTACGTCGACCGCCGAGGGGAACCGACCCATATCTACGCCCAGGACCTCGACGGAGGGGCTCGCCTTTTGCGGTTTGAAGCGATCTCTCGCCCAGCTCAACGGATGCCGTTGGGCCCGGTCCTGACCCTTTATGAGAACGGGCATCGCCTGAGCGCCTCGGAACTTCGGCGCTTTTTAGCTAAACGTCTACCTCTTCCAAAGGGGGAAGCTTGGTGGCAAGATCAGGTGGCCCTGGACGGTTCCATCGCCTTGAAGCGCGTGAAGGGAGCCGATGCCTATTCGGTCTGCTTGGGGCCCGCTGAAGCGCTGGAGGGGCTGGAGTACTCTTTGGTCGACCGCGACGGAGTCGAGTACCACGATCCGTGGGACCGGAGACTCGACGGGCTCCATAACTGGGCTCGGTTGGGTATCGCGGCCGAGCCGGTACGCATCGACGAGCAGTACCGCCACCCCACCGCTAAGGGCGCCGCAGCCACCGATCTCGTGCTGTACGAAGTGCACGTGGGCTCTATCTTCGGGCGCGGCGGGAATCTGAGGACCTCGACGTTCGAGGACCTGATCCCCGCCCTGCGCAAGATCCGTCGGGCGGGCTTTACCGCCCTCGCGCTGATGCCGACCAACAGCACGGAAGGGGTGCGAGACTGGGGCTACCTGGGGACCTCGACGCTGGCCCATCACGAGCCGCTGAGCGGCTCGAAACGATCGGCGGAAGAGTCGTTGGTGCGCTTCATAGAGGAGGCTCACCGGGCGGGCCTCAAGGTTTTCAACGATGTGGTCTACAACCACGTGGGAGGCGATCATAACGACCTCTGGGAGTTCGACGGTGTAGGCAACTCGTGGTTCGAGCAAGGGCTCGACTACGAGCCGAAGCTCGCCGCTTCAGGCCCTATGGCTCGAGCGCCTCAGGACACCTCTTTGGCTCACCCCCGTACCTTGGGATCGACGGTGAAGAAGACCCCATGGGGACCCATCCCCGCTTTCGGTAAGCCGGAGGTGGAGCAGTTCTATATCGATCACGCCTTGGACCAGTTCGAACGCTTCGGCTTCGATGGGCTGCGCTTCGACTTCACTCACCTGATCCACGCTCCGGAAGGCGGGGGGGAGGCCGGCTGGCGGATGATCCGAGAGATCAACGCTCGGATCGCTCACTTCTATCCGGAGGCGCACACCTTCGCCGAAGAGTTCCCGCAGCACCCGATCATCACCGCCCCGGTGAGAGCCGGCGGAGCGGGCTTCGGCGCGATGTGGGATACCGAGCATCAGCACCGGCTGATCTTCCATCACCATAGCCGGTCGGTGGTGGAGGCGCTGGTGCTCGGGGAGCCCCCCCCGATCCAGCGCTACCTGGAGCATCTGGAGCGACCCCAGGGTTTCAGTGCGGCGGTCCATCGGGTCATCGTGCTATCGAACCACGACGAAGTGGGGAACGCTACCCGTTTGTGGACCTTGGTCGAGAGCCACCCCCGGGGAGCGGACCTAGCCCGAGCGGTCAGCTGGTTGGCCCTATTGGGTCCGGGGTTCCCGATCCTGTTTCAGGGCACCGAGGTGCTGGCGGAGAATCGGTTCTCCTGGGGCCTGCCCGCGCGCTGGGATGTTCAGACGGGCTTTTCGGACCCCCGGAGTTCGAGGCTGGCGACCCATCAGCGCCAACACTTCGATTCGCTCAAAGACCTGTTGGCTTTTCGCCACCGCCACCCCGAGCTGAACGGCCCCGTGGAGGTCGCGGGGACTTTCGTGGACGTGGAACGACGACTTTTCGGGTTTCGCCGGGGTGGATTCTGGGTGGTGGCCAATCTGTCGGAGGTGACCCAGCCTCTGCCTGCGCGGCTTCCGGTTCTCCCCTCGGCTCTGTTGAGCTCCGAGAGGCTCGCCTACGGCTATCGAGGCGCCCGGAGCCGGGGAGCGCGGGTGGGTGGGCTAGCGGTGAAGGTGTTCGCTCTGGCCTGACTCGGCCGCCGGGGGAAAGCGTAGGCGAGAGCCTCCGTGACGGTCCCACAAAACGAAACTCAAGCCCGCCTTGGCCGAGGAGACGACCGCGGCCCGCGGTCGTCCTTCCACGTCGTGGGCCGAGAGCTGCCAACCGCTATTCGGGCTGTCCTTCCACTGCAGGGCCCCGGTGAATATCGAGGCCAGTAGTAGAAAGCCGCCGAGGAGAAAAAAACCGAACCAGAGCTTCTGCTTCTCGCTAGGAGTCAGTCGAGGCTGGCGTGGGCTCGACCGAGGGCCCTTCTTCGCCCTCTTCGGAGACCTCTTCCGTTCCGCTCGGAGCGGCAGGGGAGAGCGCTTCGTCCGTTTGGTCGATATCTTCTGCTGAACGCTCTTCATCTTCGTCTTCGGTGACGGCTGCCTCCGGCTCTTCTACCGCGGTAGCCTGCACGTCCCGTTGGGATTCGTCCGAACTAAAGCCAATCCTGGGATAGTCTGGAGGAACCTCGGCGTTCTCGTGGTTCGAACCGGCGCAGACCAAGAGGTACGAGCGGCCGTCTTCAGCTCGTTGGTATCCCGAACGATAGGAGTCTTGACCTCCCACAGGACAGGCGGGGAGTTCGGTGTCGCCCCACCGCTCGGGGAGGGTCTCGGGATAGGTCTCGAGGCTTAGCGATAGGCGCTGGCTCTCGAGCTCCACTCCGATCTGGTGTAGGTTCTTCCCGCACTGCTGCAGCTGGAAAGACGGATTCTTACTGGGCCGCGTGTTGCAGAGCATCGAGGTCAAAATGACCAGAAGGGAGATATGCAAAAAGGTGCGGAGTCGGCTGGGGGCCGGTTTCGCTTGGCTTTGACTCAAAGGTCTTGCTCCTCAGGAGAGTTCTCGGTGAGATAGATGGAGCCCGGAATGATCTCTTCTTGTCCGTTCTCGAGGAAGGCCTGAAGCGGGCTGAGGTCGTCGTCGAACTGGACGTCCCAGCGGTCCTCAGACCGTTCGTGAACAGCGAGATACTCGTCGGTGTAGACGGCGGCCCACTTTCGAGCTGCGCGGCCCGGGGCGTCTTCGCTTATCCCTCGGAGCCCCACGAGCGCACTGCGGCCCTTCCAGGCTCGGGTGAACCGTTCCAGAGCCCGGACGGCCTCGCGCCGGTCGAGACCCTGGAGGTCCAGCACCGGAAGGCCTACTAAACTGGGCGCCAAGCTGCTCGGTCGATGGGAGAAAACGGGTTCGAAGGTCTCGCTTTGCGCGGTGGCGATCCCCTCACCGGGATCGTACTCGGTCAGGCAGACGTCCTCGATCTCCGGTAGGTAGCGCCGAAAGGTTCCGGCGATGGCCTTCAAGAGAAAAGCCACCGGTACACCGGGAGCCACCCGTTTGGCGCGAATGTTGACGATGGGCCCTTCGCGCCCTTGGTAGCTGACCTCGAGCCCCTCGCGGAGCAGCGTCGGCTTCAGCTTTTCTATGATCTCTTCTTCTCGCATCATCTATCCCCCCCGTGTGTGCATCTCGAGATGCAGATTCTCCTGCAATTCCTGGGTATCGGCGAGCGGCCCTCGGAGCTGTAGAGCCGCGCGCTCTTCGGCGCCGCGGTCGCTGCGCACCCGCCACACGGAGGCGAGCAGTCGCTGAATCTCCTCCGGAGGTAGGGCGCTGCGCAGGGGGGTTCGCAGGTCTAGACCCTGGCGGCTGTAAAGGCAAGTCAAGAGTTGGCCGTCCGCGGTGAGTCGGACTCGATCGCAGGAGCGACAGAACGGTTCGGTCACAGAGGCGATGACACCGAACTTCTGGCCGGTGGGAAGCTCGAAGCGTCGCGCCGGGGCCGAGCCCCTCCCCGCGACCGGTCGGGGAGCGCCGAGGTGCGAGGCGATGTGCTCTAAGAGCTCCGCTTGGCTCAAGACATCGCTTCGGCTCCAGCGGGTGGCTCCCCCGACGTCCATGTATTCGATGAAGCGCAGCTCTGCGCCCAAGCGCTGGGCGTACTCCAGCAGCGGTACGATCTGGGACTCGTTCACGTCTTTGATGAGCACGGTGTCGATCTTCAGCCCCGGCCGTCCGGCCACGCTCTCGAGCCCCTCGAGCACCCGGGACAGGTCCCGTCGCTGGGTTAGGTTCTCGAACAGTTTCGGCTCTAGGGCATCGAGGGACACGGTGACCCTACTTAGGCCCGCTGCGAAGAGAGCCCGTTGGTTTTGGGCCAGGAGAGTCCCGTTGGTGGTGAGGGCGATCTCGTGGATGGGGAGCGCAGCGAGGCGTTCGACCAGGCTCGGGAGATTTCGCCGTAGAAGCGGCTCTCCCCCGGTCAGGCGGATCCTATCGACGCCCAGGGATACGAACTGACCGGCCAAGAGCTCTATCTCTTCGAAGGTCAGAAGTCTGCTACGCTCGAGCCAACGGTACTCTTTTTCCGGCATGCAGTAGCGGCAACGAAGGTTGCACCGGTCGGTGACGGAGATCCGCAAGCTTCGCAGAGGGCGACCGAAACGATCATCGAGGCTCACAGATCTTCCATGAGGGCCGACATATGGCGCTTGACCTGTCCATCGTCGGCTTCTAAGAACGCTAGGCCGCAAGTCCATCGTCTGGTCTTAGGGTTTCTTCGACAGGTGCGGACTTCGGCGATGACCTCCAGCGGGTCGAGCGACTTCCAGGGGTCGGTCTTCACTCTTATC
>CAZDLH010000037.1:0-10726 GCA_964505925.1 uncultured Burkholderiales bacterium | reverse complement strand
GTGACGGAGCCGTTTTACGGGAAGAGCGCCTGGGTGGGCAGCGCCCCGGTACCCGGACTAGATCTGCTGGTGGGTATCGTCTATCTCGAAGACGAGAACTTTCGTCATCTCCACGGCTTAGCTTGGGGGAGCGTCCTCATAACCGTAGTAGGACTAGGGCTGTTGATGCTGACTTTGACGCTCCTGTCCCGCTCGATCTCCCGCCCGCTCGTCGAGCTCTCCGGGGCCGTCGGGGACCTGGCCCAGTCCGACTTCAAGGAACGGGTGAAGCCTCCGAAAAAGGCTACTCGGGAGGTGGAGTGGCTAGCCTTGAGCTTCAACCGGATGCTCGAGGATCTAGAGAGCTATCTCGGGCAGCTCCAGGAGGCCGCCTTTGCGCGGCAAGCGATGGACAGTGAACTGGCCATCGCTGCGAAGATTCAAGACTCTATTCTACCGAGTTTTCCCTTCGTCACCGATTTCTGCAAGGCCGATGGCCTCTCCCGGGCAGCGAGGAAGGTCGGAGGAGACTTTCTAAGCGTTTTCCCCGTCGCTCATAAGAGAGTGGGGTTCCTGATCGGGGATGTGAGCGGAAAAGGGGTGCCGGGCGCTATCTACATGGCCTTTACCGCTAGCTTGCTCGAGCATCTAGGCCGTTTGGGGCTGCCGCCTGCAGACTGCTTCAAGGTGGTGAACAAAGCGCTCTGCGAGCGGGACGAAAGCACCATGTTTGCCACCGTTTTCTTCGGAGTCTTGGACCCCGATGGTTCGGTGCACTTCGCGAACGCAGGGCACCACCCACCGATGCTCTTCGGTGGAAGCAGGGGGTTTAGCGTACCGAAGATCGATTCGGGCTTGGCTCTCGGCGTGATCAGTGAATTCGAGTTCGAGCAAGGGGAGTTCGAACTAAAAGAAGGTGAGACCGTTCTGCTCTATACGGACGGCGCTACCGAGGCGATGAACTGCTCGAGAGAGGAGTTCGGGGACGAGAGATTTCTAGAGCTGGTCTCGAACTTGGATCCCTCGGCTCCCCTCCATCGGCACCTCGAGATCATCGAGCGCGAACTGGAGGGGCACCGAGGAGATGCGGCCCCCAACGATGATGTCACTCTGTTGGTCTTAAAGAAGATTCAGTAGCGAGAGCAGCATCGACGGACCCCCCGAGGGCTATCCTAAGGGCGTACCCGGAAGGAGATCCGTGACGGGGGCCACCAGGGTTACCGGGTCTCCCTGTCCACCTGCAGCCACCAGCATACCCTCGCTCACGATTCCGAAGATCTTGCGCGGCTTTAGGTTGTCGATGATAAAGATGGTTCGGCCTTCCATCTCGTCTGGGGCATAGTCTTTGCGAATGCCTGACACGATGGTCCGATCGCTGCGCTTTCCGTCGTCCACGGTGAGGCGCAGGAGTTTGTCGGCTCCATCGACCGCTTCGGCACGAACGACCTTTACGGCGATGATCCTTACTTTCGTCCAGTCCTCGTATCCGATGTAGGAATCGGTGGGCTCAGCGGTTTTTTCGACCGTCTCCGGAGCAGCCGCCTGGGTTTCGGGTCTAGGAGTTTCAGTCATGGTATCAGCCTTTCTTTCGAGAAGTTCGTTTTCGAGATTGTCCAAGTCGAGCTTGGGTAGCAAGATCACGGAGGTTCCCAGTTCCCATCCCTGATGGGGAGCGGTGCGGAAGTCTTGCCAAGTGAGCTCCTCCCAAGGCTTGAAGTCCGGGTAGGAGATCTGCTGGTGTAGACTCTCCGTTACGCTCGGTAGAACCGGGGATAAGAGCCCCACCACCCTTCGTAAAACCACGAAGCTCACGGCGAAGAACGAGTCGAGTCGCTCCCGCTCGCCGGGCTCCTTCCCTTTGTTGAGAACCCAAGGCTTCTCGTCATCGATGAGACGGTTGAGGGCGCGTACGAGCTCCCAAGTTCCCTCGAGAGCGTCCTTGAAACGAAGCGATTCGAAAGCTTCGAGCACCTGGTCGAAGACCGATTCCGATAGCTCCGCAAGCTTACGGTGCTCTTCGAAGGAACCGATCGTCGGCTCGACCTTGGCGTTTCGGAACCGGTGCCCCATCGTGATCAGACGGTGAACGAGGTTGCCGAAGTCGTTGGCTAGATCGTAGTTGTAGCGCTCGGTGAGAGCTCGGACCGAGAAGTTACCATCGGAGCCCACGGGGGCCTCGCGAAGGACGAAGTATCGGACCCCCGCGGCACCCACTAAAGCTACGGCATCGCTCGGATGGAAAACGTTCCCCAGGCTCTTGCTCATCTTAGCGCCTTCGAAATTCCAGTAGCCGTGCACCAGGCAGGCCTCCGGAAGCGGTAGGCCTGCCGACTGGAGCAAGGCCGGCCAGACCACGGTGTGAAACCAGGGGATGTCCTTGGCCATGATGTGGAGCTGAGCGGGCCAGAAGTTCCCGTCCGGCTGTCCCTCGAGCGGCTCGCGGCCGGAATCAATATTTTGAAAGGCGAGTTCCACATCGAACCGACTTCCCGTCATATAGGTGAAGAGAGCATCGGCCCAGACGTAGAAGACATGTTCGGTGTCCCAAGGGAGCGGTACACCCCAATCGGTACTCGAGCGACTGATGCACAGGTCTCGCAGCCCTTCTTTGATCCGGTTTATCATCTCGTTTCGGCGAAAGTCTGGAACGATCGCCTCGGGTCGCTGCTGGTGAAATTCGAGCAGAAAGTTTTCGTATTTCGAGAGGCGGAAGAAGTAGGCGTCCTCCGTCAGGTACTTTAGCCGAGGGTCGCCTTCGGGGTCTTCCGGCACTTCCGACTCGTCTAGGAAACGGTTGTCGGTGGTGTGGTACCAGCCCGAGTATTCCGCTTTGTAGATATCTCCCTGATCGTAGATCCGTTGAAAGACCGTCGAAACGATGTGATGGTGTTCGGGAGAGGAGGTCCGGAAGAAGCTGTAGGGTCCGATCTCTAGAAGGGACCACGCTCGATGGAACTCGGGGATCAGACGGTCGCAGAACTCCCGGGGGCTGATCCCCTCGGCGGCCGCTAGATCGGCGATGTTTTGACTATGCTCGTCGGAGCCCGTCACCAACAGGCTCTCTACACCATTTCTCCGGTGGTATCGCGCCAGCACGTCGGCGAGTATCGTGGTGTAGCCCGTACCCATATGTGGCGGGGCGTTCACATAGTAGATCGGGGTCGTCAGGTAATGTTTTGAGGACATGCCGGGGCGTTCGTAGGGCGCAGAGAAAGCTCCTTGCCTTTATTCGTACCAGGGTCGGGCCGCCGATGGGAGAAAAGTGCCCTATGGGAAAAATGAAGGTTGCAGTGGTGTACGGCGGTCGCTCGGGCGAGCACGAGGTTTCGGTGATGTCGGCGCGCTCGGTTCTGGCTAGTCTCGATCCGCAGAGATATCATTCGGTTCCGCTTTACGTCAGTCGCGATGGCCTCTGGTTCGGGCCGAGGATAGCCAGACAGCAGCTCGAAACCGATGTGAAGGAGCTGAAGAGCACGGGTTTCGACCCGGCTTTCTCCTTGGCTTGGCAGCCCGGGGGCGGGGGGCGGCTCGGGCGACTCCTGGGGCCGGACCAAGAGGAGCTCGACGGGATCGAGTTGGTTTTTCCCGTCATCCACGGAACCTTCGGAGAGGATGGAACGCTGCAGGGGCTCCTGGAGATGGTCGAGATCCCGTATGTCGGGGCGGGCGTTCTGGCCTCGGCTCTCGGTATGGATAAATCGTTGATGAAGGCGGTCTGCCAAGAGGGCGGTCTGCCGGTCTTGCCGGCCTACACGCTGCTGCGTGAAGAGTGGGAGCAGACCACCGGGAGCGAGCGAGAATCGCTCCTCGACGAGATCGAAAAGATCGCTGGCTACCCGAATTTCGTTAAGCCGTGCAACCTCGGCTCTTCGGTGGGGATCTCGAAAGCTAAGAGTCGGCTGGAACTGATCGAGGGTATCGAGGAGGCCACCGCCTTCGACCGGAAGATCCTCATCGAGAAAGGTCTGGACTCCCCACGGGAGATCGAGCTCGCCGTTTTAGGAAACGATCGCTGCGCGGCTTCGGTGCCGGGAGAGATCGTTCACCAAGGGGAGTTCTACGACTATCGTACAAAGTATTTTGAGACCGACGGGCAGAAGATTCAGATCCCCGCCGAGCTGTCCGAGGAGCTCACCCGGGAGCTCGAGGCGCTCGCCGAGCGGACCTACAGCACCCTCGACCTCAACGGCCTCTCCCGGGTCGATTTTCTGCTCGACCGGGAATCGGGAGCGGTCTACCTCAACGAGGTGAACACCATGCCGGGCTTCACTCCGATCAGTATGTACTCCATGCTTTGGCGTGAGTCTGGGAAGCCTTACGGACTGCTCCTCGATGAGCTGATCGAGCTCGGCCTGCAGCGCTTTGGGGATCGCGCTAGAAACCGAACCGAGTCGATAGCCTAAGTTACCTTTCTCGGTGACCATCGTCACTGATGGGCGCGGCCGCATAGGATAAGCTCGGTAGACCGGAGGTGAACTCGTCTCCGAGGATCCTAGGAAGGACGACCATCGCTATGAGTTCTAGACGACGGCACTCGAGGAGTCGGACAGGGGCGTTCCCCCAGCCGCTCCACAACAGAACTGGACCCCCCTTATCGACCTTTAGGAGCTTACAGGAGCAGGCCCGGAAGACCGCGCTGATCCGGTGGATTCAGCCGGGCTTTCGAGACGAGGTCGATACAGGGACCGATAGGAGCGCCAGCAGTCGAGACGACTCCGCGCGGGCCGCTTGAGGTAGAGCTCGCCTTTTTCAGCCTGACCCTCCCCTTCGGTCGCGCCCCGAAAGTTCGCCCCGCTCCAGCGCGGCCGGCGTTCAATCGGCCAAAGCGGTGGGAGAGCCCCGTAGTTTCCGCTGCGCTAGAAGGCCTAAAGCGATCAGATCCTGGACCGTGCCCAATCGCTCTTCTACGGCTAGGCTCAGCGTCAAGCGCTGCTCGGGAAAGAAGGCGACGAGAACGACCACGCGACTCAAGACCCGGGGATGCTGCCTGCGGTACTCTTTCACCGGGTCTCGAAAGCTGACCCTGCGCCCTTCGAGATCCGCGACCGGTAAGTCTTTGAAGGAGGGGGAAGTGAGGGCGGCGGCCGTTCCGCTATCGAGCAGATCGGGGCGGGCTCCTCCGAGGGGGTCGAGGTCCTCGAAGGGCGGAGGCATGTTGGTGAAATCGGGCTCGGGCTCCGGGGGGTCCTCGGTGATCTCGATCCGAGCCAGAAAAGCTTCGTGGCCTATCCCCTCGAGGCTCTCTTTCCCGGTGGTCGCCTCTCGAAGGGCGAGGAAGGCCTCTTCGGCCTTGAAGGAGCTAGAGCCGCCGTAAGCGGCGAGCTCGACGAACGCGTTAGGCTCGTCGTAGTATCTCCAGATAGAGAAGGGGTCTGGGATCTCGGTCACCACGATCTCGAACCGTTGATCTTCGGAAGCCGGTAAGGGGCGCAGCAAGGCTGATGGGCGCTGTGGGGAGCTAGCGTCAAGCTCGCCCCAGATCTCCGGTCGGTCGTCCGAGACCCACTGCCCCTCTCTCGGAAGGCGTAGCTCCTCACTGATATCGTCGGGATGGGGAAGGCCGAGAGAGGGCCAAGCGTCCGGCAACTCCGCCCCTCCTGCGCGGCTCCTCAAGGCTCGCTGTAGTTCCGGGGATAGGGTCTCAGGTAGGGGAGGATCCAAGGAAGGCCACGGCGGTAGCGACCAGCTCGTCTGGGTGGGGGCATTGTGAGCCGAGCTCTTGGGGGCTGTCGCGATCTCATCGAACGGGATGGGCGAGAGCCGGTAGAAGGTCGTCACGTCACTGCTGGTCCGACGCAGACGGGCTTGGATCGAAGTCGAGCTTCTGATCTCTGCAGGACTGAAGAGCTCCCGCACGAGACGTTCATTATACTGGGGCAGCGGCTGAGCGGACAGCGAGCCGAAAGCCGTCAGCGAAAGTGCGAGCGCAAGCCAGGTTCTTCTGAGTATACGAGAGATCTTCACAGCGTTTCTCGATTCTGCGGGGCGCCCCCGTCCCCTGTTCCTAGAGCGCTCGCCGGTAGCGCTTTTGAAAGTAAGAACGAGGACGTTCTCTCTGAATCGAGAGACCGTCCTCGTGTTGCGCTTTGCCGTGTCTATCCACCTGCCACGGCGCCCGCCGGCTCCCGAAGTCCGGCACTCCAAAGGGCTATTGCCCAAGCGCATGGCCATTATGGGCCTCGTCACTGCAGACATGATGAACTTTGTGTAAACGGATCGCGACCAGCGCATAGGTCGGGCCGAGCGAGCGCCTCTTCGGTACCGGCTGCTCTTTGCTCCAGGACAGGTGAAACCGTGTTTCGGAAGAACCTTTCGTCCTACCCATTGAGAGCACAGCATCGGCGGGTATCGACGATTGGAGATCTATGGAGTTACAGTTTCTGGGCGCTGCGGGTACGGTTACGGGCTCGAAGTTCCTTCTACAGCACGATGAGTACCGGCTGCTGGTGGACGGGGGTCTCTTCCAAGGGCGAAAGGAGATTCGCAAGAGAAACTGGGAGCCCTTTCCCATCTCTCCGTCAGAGTTTTCGTCGGTACTCGTGACCCACGCCCACATCGACCACTCCGGCTTTCTCCCCAGGTTGGGTCGGGACGGGTTGCGCTGCAAGATCCACTCGACTTGGGCAACCAGGGATCTGCTCAAGATCCTGTTGCCGGACTCGGCTCGCCTGCAAGAAGAAGAAGCCAACTTCCGAAACCGTAAAGGCAAGACCAAACACCACCCAGCGTTGCCGTTGTACTCTATCGTGGATGCCGAGCAGGTCCTGACCAGGCTGAAGGGCCACCCCTACGATCGAAGCTTTCATCCGGTACCCGGGGTCACGGCCACCTTAAAGGAAGCCGGCCACATCTTAGGAGCCGCCTGGATCGATCTGGAATGGGCCGGTCGCCGGTTCGTCTTTAGTGGCGACATCGGGCGCAACGACGCCCCGATCCTGCGGGACCCCGAGGTCCCTACCGGGACTTGTGACGTTCTTTTGCTGGAGTCGACCTACGGCGACCGAACCCACACCAACCTCGATCGGAGCCTCGGGCTTGAACAGGCGGTGAGCGAGGTCGTGAAGAGTCGAGGAACGCTACTGATCCCGGCTTTTGCGGTGGAGAGGACTCAAGAGATCCTCTATCTCCTCGAGGAGCTCATCCGTCAGCGCGATATCCCCCGCCTTCCCGTCTATATCGACTCTCCGATGGCGGTTCGGGCTACCCGCCTTTTTCGAGAGTACCACGAATTCTACGACGACGAGACCAAAGCGTTGGTGGCCAAGGGTGAGCGCGTCCTCGGATACGAAGGCCTGCGCCTGTGCGAATCGGTGGCGCAATCGAAGGCTGCGAGCGCTGCCGCCGGACCCAAGGTCGTCATCTCCGCCTCGGGGATGGCTACCGGAGGGCGGGTGCTCCACCACCTGCTTCGAGTCCTACCCAACCCGAACGACCGGGTGCTGCTGGTGGGTTTTCAGGCCCCGGGAACCCGAGGGGCTCTGCTGGAGTCTGGAGCCGACAGCGTCAAGATTTTTGGAGACCCCATCCCTGTGAGGGCTAAGGTGAGCCGACTGGAAGGTTTCTCCGGGCACGCGGATCGCGAGGAGATCCTGAAGTGGTGCGAAGGGTTCGAGAAGCCGCCCAAGGTGACGTTTCTCGTGCACGGAGAGACGAGCGCTCTGGAGGCTCAGGCACAGACGCTCCGGGCTCGAGGCTGGAACGTGGTCGTGCCAGGGCACGGCGAGAGCTTTCAGTTGGAGCAGTTCTGGGGCTGAAGTTCCGCCCGGAGAGTACGATGCGTAGACCCGGAGGCGCTCTAGGCGTGAGGATCGGACCTCACGGAGGCTTTCTATGGAAGGCGCTGCGCCAGCTCTCGGAGTACTGTCCTCGAAGCCGGCTCCAGTTCGCGGCTGATCGGCTCCGCTTCGAGTCCGAGGGCGCTGGTCCGCTGCGCCTCTCCCTGGGGGTTTCGCCCGCTTTGGGTTGCTATCTCGGTCCTGGAGCCCAGCCCGACGAGACAGCGGAGGCGCTCATCCTTTTGGCGGGCGACCTCGACCGTCTCGAGCTCGACGAACTAGAGCAGCGCTGGGAGCCCGGTAGCATCTGGGCGCTCGGGGTTCGAGAGTACAGCCTCGCCCAGGAGCGCCGATGGCGGGGACGCCAGCGACTTCTCGATCTCTGGGACGCCGAGCCGGAGGTCGCCTGCCGCACGGTAGCTTCGGAGCTCGCTGGCCTGAGGGTGGGTGTGCTGGTCTACCCGGACCTGTTCAGCCCGATCTCGATGCCCTTACCACACAATATCAGCGAGGGAGGTTGGACCCTGGGAGACTTTCAGCAGGCGGTAGGTTTACTCCAACCCCTTAAGGTGGTAGCCCTCTCCGTGAGCGGATGCCGAGAGCTCGAGATCTCGGGGGCGTCGGAGCGGGGGGTGCGGCCCGTTCAAACGGCAGCGGAGGCTGTGAGAGCCGCCCTGACCGCATGGTGGTAGGAGAAGCGTTATGGAGCTTTGGTTCAGCGAAGATTTTTCAGGGGGCAGCCGGTTTGGCGCTCGAGTCGAACAGGTGTTAGCCTCGCACCGCAGTGAGTTTCAACAGATCGATCTGCTCGCGACGGAAGCGTTCGGTACTATGTTGGTGATCGATGGCAAGGTTCAGGCCTGCGAGCTCGATGAATTCGTCTATCACGAGATGCTCGCCCATCCGGCGCTGCTTCTCCATCCTGCTCCGAGCCACGTCTTAGTGGCCGGTGGGGGTGACGGCGGAACGGTCCGGGAGTGTCTGAGGCACCCGCAAGTCGAGAGGGTCACCCTCGTCGAGATCGACGACCAGGTGACCGAACTGTGCCGCCGCTTTCTACCGTCTCTAGCCAGCTCGCTCGATGGGAATCCGAGGGTGCGCTTCCGCCCGGCGGACGCGACGGAAGTGATCCGCAACGCCCGTAATGTGGACGTGATCCTGGTGGACTCGAGCGACCCTGTGGGCCCCTCCGAAGCGCTCTTTCAGCCGGGGTTCTTTCAGGAACTCCACCGAGCGCTGGCGCCCGATGGCGTGACCTGCCTGCAGGCCGGCTCACCTTTTCTAGGAGCCGAACAGGTCGCTAGGATGGTGGCGGATCTCCGGGCGCTCTTCCCCGTAGTCCATCTTATGACGATCCCGGTGCCGACCTATCCCGGCGGTACCTGGTGCTTAGCGCTAGCTAGTAAGTCGGGGCTGGATCCGGTCGCCGATGGAGGGGAGCTACTGAGGAAGCGCTTCGTCAGCCGAGGGCTCGAAGGGCAGACCCGCTATCTGGCCCATGGTATGCTAGGGCCGTGCTTTGAGGTCTCACCGTTTCTCGGCACGGTTCTCGATCGGTTCTGCGCGGCGAAGGCCTCGGGAGCGTAGCCGCGCTCGCCGGCAGGTTCAGGTCATGCCTAAAGCGTGGCTCATACTCGATCGAGACGATACGGTCCTCGATGACCCCGGCTATCTAGACGACCCCGACCGGGTTCGTTTCTTGCCCGGGGCGCTGCGAGGTCTGCAGCGCTTCTCCGAGGCGGGGTGGCCCCTGGTGGTCTTAACGAATCAGTCGGGGATCGGCAGAGGCTATTTCCAGCTCGAACAGCTCGAACTGGTGCACGACGAGTTCCGGCGCCAACTCGGGGAGGCCGGGGTCTCCCTCGCCGGGATCTATTTCTGCCCTCACTCTCCAGCGGACGGCTGTGAATGCCGCAAGCCACGACCGCTGTTGGCCGAACGGGCCGCCGACGATCTCGGTCTCGCGGCGACAGCGGCGGTGGTCGTGGGGGATAAGGAGAGCGATCTCGAGCTCGGTCGGCGCTTCGGTGCCCGCTGCACGGTGCAGCTTCGAGCCAAGGGTCAGGGGCCGTTGGAGGCCGACCTCCGCGTTGCTAGCCTCGAGGAGCTCGCGGAGCTGCTCCTCGAGTCGGACCTACCGAACTGAGGTCTCCCGCGGGCGCTCCATCTAGGTGAGTCCGCCGCAGCTCCCCCCGGAGTACGGCGCCTAGCGCACCTCGAAGGAACGGAAGTGGAATTTTGTCCCTTCGAGGTTTCAGGATGTATCCGATCTGTGGACGTGATGGTATCGACTCAGAGGTTTTACATCGCGTTCACATTCTCGACGCTCTGTCTGCTTATACTCAGTATTAAGATAGATTCGTGACCGAAGGCCACGAGCAGATAATCAGGGAGGAACCGATGAACGTAACCACTTCTTTCAAAGGCTACTCTCATTCACTCAGCCGAACTCAGACCAGCGGACTACAGCCCCAGAACAACATAGAGGGCGAGCCGCTGGAGACCCCCCCGATCGATGCCCGAGAGCTACCCAGGGATACCGGACCGCTCATTCCGGACCCGGCGAGCTACCCCGCAGCCTCCCGTCTGGTGGTGCCGCACTCCCTGCACACCGATTGGGGTTTCGGAGCGCGGGAGAACCAGTACAACGCGCTGATCGAAAGATCGGCCCAAGATCACTGGAAGGATTCTGAGTACCCCCTCAGCCCGCTGACCTTCAAAGCGTTGGTCGCCGCGGAGAGCAGCTTCAATCCGAACGCCGTCTCGCGGACGGGGGCTGCTGGGCTGGTCCAGATAACCTCCGGGACCGCACGGGACTACGGGGTGCGCACTTCGCCTCCCCCGGACCAGCGTTTCGACCCTGAGATCGCGGTGCCGGCCGGCGTCCGTATCCTCTATGACAAGCACGCCCTGATCAAGTCTCCCCCCCAGAATCGAGATTTCGGTAAGCCGGTGTCAGATTTCTACGACCA
>CAZDLH010000036.1:0-10929 GCA_964505925.1 uncultured Burkholderiales bacterium | reverse complement strand
CCCGGATCTGGCCCCACCCACCATTCTCGTGAGTGCCACCTACCCCGGCGCCGATGCCGTCACGGTCGAAGAGACCGTGGCCACCGTCATCGAGCAGGAGGTGAACGGCGCCGAGCACATGATCTATATGCAGAGTAAATCTGCTGCCGACGGTACCTACCAATTGACCATCAGCTTCGAGGTGGGTACCGATATCGACCTGGCGGCCGTCGAAGTGCAAAACCGGGTCAGCCGAGCCAACGTGAGCCTACCGGAAGAGGTGATCCGCAACGGCGTCACCGTGGTCAAGCAGTCCACTCAGATCCTGATGGTAGCAAGCGTCTACTCTCCCGATCAGAGCCTCGAAAAGCTTTTCTTGAGCAACTACGCGACCTTGAACCTTAAGGACCCGCTGAGCCGAGTCCCGGGCGTAGGGGGCGTCGAACTTCGAGTAGGAGCCGCCGACTACTCCATGCGGGTCTGGCTCGAGCCGGACCGCCTCCGTCGGCTCGGTGTCACCTCGGCCGACCTAGCGGCCGCCATACGCGAACAGAACCTGCAAGCCGCCACCGGATCCGTGGGACAGCCCCCCCAGCCGTCCGGTCTCGACGTTCAGTACCCGGTCTTGGTGAAAGGCGGCCTCACCGACGTCGAAGAGTTCGAAAATATCATCATTAAGACCACCGGCGCAGGCGAGTTTGTCCGTCTTCGGGACGTCGCTCGAATAGAGCTCGGTGCCGAAAGCTACACCACTTATGGGCGCCGCGACGGTGTCGATGCTATTCCGATCTTGATCTATCAGCGCCCCGGAGCCAACGCTCTCGACGTGGCTTACGCCGTAGAAGAGGAGCTCGAACGCCTGAGGCAGAGCTTCCCTGACGGGCTGGCCGTCGACGTAACCTTCGATACCACCTTGGCCGTGGATGCCTCCATTTCCGACGTCGTCACGACTCTGGTGGAAGCCTTCTTACTGGTGGTCCTCGTGATCTTCACCTTCCTAGGCAACTATCGCGCAACTTTTATTCCGCTGCTAGCGGTGCCCGTTTCCCTTATCGGAACTTTCGCTTTTCTGCACGCCCTCGGTTTCTCCATCAACACCTTCACGCTCTTCGGAATGGTTCTAGCCATCGGGATCGTAGTCGACGACGCGATCGTGGTAGTGGAGGCAGTAGAGCACCACATCGAACAGGGCTCCTCCCCGCTCGAAGCCACCGAGAAGGCCATGAGCGAGGTGGCTGGTCCGGTTGTAGCGATGGCGTTGGTGCTCGCTTCGGTGTTCGTACCGGTGACCTTCCTAGGCGGCTTGACCGGTCAGCTCTATCAGCAGTTCGCCGTCACCTTGTCGGTCTCGGTCTGCATTTCGGCCGTGGTAGCTCTCACGCTCACCCCGGCGCTCTGCAGCGTGATCCTCAAGCCAAAAACCAAACCCTGGGGACCCTTCGGCTGGTACATCTCAGTCTTTGAAAAACTGTTCGGCTGGGCTCTGGCTGGCTACGGCCGCGTCGTCGGCATCTCCGTCAGGCGGCTCTTCTTGACGGTCCTCCTGATGCTCGCCGCCTACTTTGCGGTGGCGACCCTTCATCGCGCCCTACCGACCGGCTTCATCCCGCCCGAAGACAATGGCTACCTCCTAATCAGCGTCTCCCTACCCCCCGGGGCCTCTCTGGAACGCAACAGTCAAGCGGTGGCTGAGATCGAGACCATCCTCGGCGAGACCCCCGGTGTCGACAACTTTGTTGTTCTTGGTGGACTCAATATTCTCACGGGTAACGCCGGGCAGAACTACGCATCCAGTTTCGTCATCTTGGACCCTTGGACCGAGCGAACGGACCCGAGCCGGAGCGCTGAAGCGCTCCAAGGACAGCTCATGCAGCGGTTCGCCGCCCTACCTGAACTGCAAGCCCTGGTCATCAACCCCCCCCCCGTGCCCGGGTTGGGTCTGGCCGGTGGGTTCGTCTTTGAGCTCCAAGACCGCAGCGGCAGTACGCCCGCCGAACTCGAGCGGGTAGCCCAAGAGTTCTTGGCGCAAGCGCGCCAGGACCCGGAGCTCGTCGGGCTCTTCACCCCCTTTAACACCGCCACCCCTCAGATCTTTTTGGACCTCGATAGGGATCGCATCAAGCGGCTGGGGATCCCGCTCAACGAAGTCTTCACCACCTTGCAGATCAACCTCGGAGGGGCCTATATCAACCTCTTCAACCGCTTCGGGCGCACCTGGAGGGTCAATCTACAAGCCGAACCCGAATTCCGGCGTACAGCCGAAGACATCGGAAAGCTCTACGTCCGAGGACGAGACGATTCGATGGTCGCTCTGAGCGCCATCTCTTCGGTGCAGATGACGACCGGCCCCGACCTTCTGCTGCGCTACAACCTGTACCGAACCGCTGAAGTGTACGGCTCGGCCGCACCGGGACTCAGTTCCGGACAGGGGATCGCCGCTATGGAGCGCATCGCTGACCAGTATCTGCCGGACGGCTACGGATACGAGTGGACCGGTACCGCCTATCAGGAGAAAGAGTCCACCGGACAACAGATCCAGATCATCGGCTTAGCCTTGCTGTTCGTCTTCCTCTTCCTCGCAGCCCAATACGAGAGTTGGGCCGCGCCCTTCTCGATCATCTTGGGGCTCCCCCTCGGTATCCTGGGCGCCTACTTCGGAACATACATGGCCGGCCTCGACAACAACGTCTACGTCCAGATCGGGATCATCACGCTGCTGGGGGTGGCGGCCAAGAACGGGATCTTGATCGTAGAGTTTGCCAAGACCCGCTACGATAATGGAATGGACTTACGAGAAGCCACCATCGAAGGTTCGAAGCTCCGCTTTCGACCGATCCTGATGACCGCCTTCGCCTTCACTATGGGGGTTCTACCGCTCGCCTTCGCAAGCGGAGCAGGGGCCGCAGGCCAGAGTTCTCTCGGTATCGCAGTCGCGACTGGAATGACCGTGGCCACCGGGGTCGGGGTGTTCATCATCCCCTCACTCTTCGTCATTATGATGGAGATCGCAGCTCGACTCGGAGGAGGGCGTCCCAAACCGAAGGAGCAGCCGAGCGCGCCTAGCCTTCCGGAGAGTGTGTAGACGGATGGTTCCAATCGTCTTGAAACGGAATCCCTAAGAATAGAGCGATCTTCTCCCCCCGGCTCCGGGCGGTCTCCAGCCCCTTCGGTGTGGGAAGAAAACTGATCTCTTTCCCTGCCTCGGTTCGCAGAGCGAGCCGAGGCAGTCTTCTCCCTCCCAAAGACAGTTTAAGCAGGACGACTTTAGCATCGACCGGCAACCAGACCACCTTTCGTTCATCGTACCGACGACGGTGAAGATAGCCGAGTTTTACGATGCCGGCGCGCTTTAACACAGCGACCACCTCCTTGGGAGGATCGAACAGCATAAGAAACTGTTGATAGATACAAAGAACGACGAAAAAAGCGATCGCCGCACCGATCACCAGAGCGAAACCGTAACCTTCCGGGACCAGCTCCGAAGTCACGTACGGTAGCCACAGGAAAAAAGATAGTGTAACTAAGAGCATCTCCTAGATCGGGCTCATAGACCTTTTCGAGCTGCTCCAGATTCGCTACCATTTTCACCTCAAGCTTTCTAGCATCACCGATACGGTCCGCCAGAAGACGACGGTGCTCGCCACTCCTCGTCCTTTCATACTACCTCCTCGAACGGTGCGAAAGGCCCTCGGACTAGGGGAAGCCTCTGCAGGAGAACTCCGGCACCGGGAAAGAACTCTTAGCATAAAAGTATATAGGCGGGTTCGACCTCTCGCCTTACGGAGATTCAGGAGTCAGAGTCGAGGATGGAACCGATCATCGATGCTAGGTTGGAGAGCGCTCATTTCTCAAGCAGCTTCGAGCGCTGGGAACGGCTTTGCGGTTCCGGGCTCTGGTCTTACGACCTCGGCTCCCATCGACTCTCCCTGAGCGCCAACGCTTGCCGCCTGGCGGGTATCGACCCGAATTCGTTCGAAGGTCGGCCGACGGAGCTCTTCGACCGCCTGCATCCCGAAGACCGAAGAGAGCTGTCGACCTGGATCGATGGCTGGAAACAAGGGGAGGCCATCGGTAAGGCTAAGTTCCGCGTCCTACGAGCCGACCGCAGCTCCCTCTGGCTCCATTTCGAAGAGGACACGCTCGCTGGCCCCGACGATGCCCGAACGGCTCGAACCGGGGTGGTCCGGGTCTCGACCGGCGAGGCAGACCGGTCGGAACAGCGGGCTAAGGAGGCCGAGCTCAACCGTATCGCCGCCGAGTTTAGCCGGGTCGGCAGCTGGTCGGTGGAACTCGAGACCGGTGAAGTACGCTGGTCTAAGATGATGTACGAGCTGCTCGGAGTCCCCCTCGATGAGGACCGCTCGTCAGAGAACGCACTTTCGTACTGCTGCGATGAGGACCGCTGGCGGCTCCGGGAAGCCTACGAGCGGTGCCTCACCACCGGTGAGCCGTACGATCTCGAGCTCACTTTCATCACCACCGAGGGTAATCGGCTCCCTATTCGCGCCATCGCTGGCGCAGAGCGCGGTCCCGACGGCGCAGTCGTGAAGCTGGTGGGCTCCTTTCAAGACTTCACCGCCGAGATGCGTCACCGGAGTCGGCTCAGCCTAGCCGAGCAGCGCTTTCAGCTCCTGGCTAAAGCTACCAACGACGCTATCTGGGATTGGGACATGGCCTCCTCCCATCTATGGTGGAACGAAGGCTTCACATCGCTCTTCGGTTACGAGCGGGAGGAGACCCTGCAGTCGTTCGAGTTCTGGTCGGATCTGATCCACCCCGAAGATCGGGCTCGGATCGACCGCAGTATCGAAGAGCTCTTCGAGAGCCAACAGAGTCAATGGTCCGCCGAGTATCGATTCCGACATCGAAACGGACGGTACGCCGATGTCTTCGACCGAGGTTACGTCATTCGAGACGGAGATGGGCGGGCTATCCGAATGCTCGGCTCGATGCTCGATATCAGTCGGCAAAAGCAGACCCAGTACGATCTTGCTCAACAGGCCGAACTCCTCAATCAAGCTAACGACGCCATCTTGGTCTGCGATCTCAAAGGTAGGCTAGAGTATCTCAATAGAAAAGCCGAGGAGCTCTACGACCTCCGGCTCGCCGATACTCAAGGGCAGCGATTAGCCTGCCTCCTCTACGACACCCCGTCAGACTTCGAGGAGCCTACCCGAGCGGTTCTCGGCTCCGGCTACTGGAGCGGGGAGCAGACACAGCGGAGTCAACGGGGCGAGGAGCTGGTGATCTTCGGTCGCTGGACACTGCTTCACTCCGAATCTGGGGAACCGAGAGCTATCCTCTTGATCAACTCCGACGTCACGGAAAAGCGAGAGCTCGAGCGCCAACTTTTGCAGACCCAGAGGATGGAGAGCATCGGACGCCTCGCTAGCGGGATAGCCCACGATCTCAACAACGTCCTTTCACCGATCCTCGTCTCCCTCGAACTGCTCAAAGAGCAGTACGGATTAGAGCAGGAGAACCGCCTCTTGGAGACCCTGGAGTCGAGCGCCCTACGCGGAGCCGAACTCGTGCGGCAGATCCTAGGCCTGACCCGGGGCTTCGAAGGGCAACCGATCACCATCGACCCTTTCGAACTGGTCCAGGAGGTCCGCTCCATCGCCCAGGAGACCTTCCCCAAGAATATCGACATTCAGTTAACCAGGCCTGATGAGATCTGGAGTCTAGAGGTCGACCCCACCCAGCTGCACCAAGTCTTGATGAATCTAGTCGTCAACGCCAGAGACGCCATGCCGTTCGGCGGACGCCTCACTCTTTCTATCGAGAACGTGGAGGTCGACGACGTTTTCGCCGGGATGCGTCCCAGGCTGCTACCGGGACCGTACCTGCGCATCACAGTCGAAGACACCGGAGTCGGTATCCCGGATGAGCTCAAAGAGAAGATCTTCGAACCGTTCTTCACCACCAAAGAGCGCGGGCAAGGAACCGGGCTAGGGCTCTCCACCTGCTTTACGCTGATCGCGGGACTAGGCGGGCACATAGAGCTCAAAACCCAACTCGGGAAAGGCACCTCCGTCCAGCTGTACCTCCCGGCTCAGCCTAGCGCGGTCCCCACTCCGGTCTCTGCGCAACCCCGAGCCGAGATCCCCCAAGGGCAAGGGGAGACCGTCCTGCTCGTCGATGACGAGGAGACCGTCTTGGTCACCACCGGCCACGCCCTAAGAAGGAACGGCTATCGGGTCTTGGTCGCTAGAAATGGTGCCGAAGGCGTCTCTACCTACCTCCAGAACCGAGACTCCATCGCTTGCGTCGTCACGGACATCTCCATGCCCATCATGGACGGCCCTGCACTCATCCTCGCGCTTCGCTCGGTGGTTCCCGAGGTCAAGATCATCGGCTCGAGCGGGCTCACCTCCAAAGAGCAGTTGAATCGCACCTTGGAGGTCGAGGTCGACGAATTCGTGCCGAAACCGTACACCACCAATCAGCTCCTAGATACCATCGGGCGAACGTTGATGATCTCCCCCCACGTAGAAAAGCTCGAAACTTCCGCGGCGCCGAGAGAGGCCCCCGTCGACGGGGCTCCCCCCCTGCCCGAAGCCTCCGGGGCGCGGATCTTGGTGGTCGAGGACGAGGCGCTCTTACGTAGTCTGGCGGCTCGCCTGCTGAGCGGTCGCTCCTACACCGTCGAAACCGCCGAAGAGGGACAGCAGGCCTTGGAGCTCCTAGATCGAGCGGGAGGGGAGTTCGATCTGGTGATCACCGACCTCAACATGCCGATCCTCGATGGCGAGGAGCTCTACCATCGGGCGATAAAGCTCTACCCCACCCTAAAGTTTCTCTTCACCTCCGGCGACCACAGCCTGCCGCAAAGCCTCGTAGATGCGCATCTCCCTTCACCCCGAGTGCTCTACAAGCCGTACTCGGTGGTCGAGCTCCGCGAGGCGGTGGAAGCTGCCCTCAGATCTCGGTAGCGGTCTCTATTCGATAGGTGCAGAGCGGTCGAGAAGGTCCTCGCCCTCCCCCGCCTCGAGCCTCTCTTGCTCCGCCAGCTCTTCGAGGTGCGTCTCCGGCGCGAGATCCTCTAGCGATACACACTCGCTGGCCACCGGAGCCGAGGGGGGGTCCGGGGCCTCCCTCTGCAAAAACACCGTGGCCTGAGGGCCCGGAAGCGCGATCCCCTGCTCCTCTAGCGTCTCTTTTGTCAGGCGGAGGGCCTCCCCCCGAGTCTTCGCGAAAGCGTGCTGAGTCTGATCCACCCAGCCGAAAACGACCACCTCGGCGGCCCAGTCTCCCAGAGCCTCCAAGTGACAGGAGGGCGGGGGATCGTGGAGCACCCCAGGCATGTCCTGGAGTACCGCAAGGATCAGACGCTGCGCCTCCAGCAGGTCGCTCGAAGGGTCCACCCCCAAGGTAAAAGTGAACCTTCGCCGGGGGTTCCGAGTAAAATTGAGGATAACGGCTTTGAAGACCAGCGCGTTGGGAAGTCGCAGATGGTTACCTTCCAGCGTCAAAAGTATGGTCGACCGCGAAGTCAGCCGCACCACTATCCCTTCGTGGCCATCGATCCGAACGTGATCCTTAGGAGCGAACGGCTGGCGCAGGCTGAGCATCACGCTGGCCAAGCTGTTCTCCGCCGAATCGCGGAAGGCGAACCCTAGCGCGATACCCACCACCCCTGCCGTTCCGAGCACCGCACCTACCAAGGCCGTCGCTTCCAGGATCTCTAAGGCGATCAGTAGTCCGACCAGAATCACGACGAACCTAACGCCTTGGCTCAGAAGGTCTTGGACGAACAGGTTGTCGCTCAGGCGCCTATAGATGGTCTGGCTTCGACCCAACAGGCCGGCCACCAACCAAAAACACCAGAAGAGGAGGATCGCCACGATAAGAACCGGCAGAAAGGCCAAGAAATTTCCGGCCTTATCTTGCAAGCGCTCGAACACCGGCGAGAGCCGTTGAGTCACCTCCGTGTGGACCTCGATCCCGTTGTCCACCGTCAGAACACCGTCGAGCCGAGAGGCGAGTTCGGCGGCTTTAGCCCGCGCCTCGTTCCCGGGGACTCGCCCTCTTAGAACGACCACCCCTCCGCGCACCTCCAGCGTCACCCCATCGAGGCCTTGCACCTGAGCGAAAGCCCGGCGCAGCTGCCGAGTCAACCGCTGATCTGTGCTCTCTTCTTCGGGAGCCTCGGGAGTCTGGCTCCAGGCTCCACCTGAAAAGAGAAGTATCAGCAGAACGGAGGCCAAGGCCCCCCAGCGCGATGCCGCCCGGGCTGCGCTCACGCTACTCCCCGGGGATCCAAGAATCGTTAGCTGTGATCGACTCGACGAACCCCTTCAGCAGTCGTACGCAGTTGTCGAGATCCTCGAGCGCGAGCACCTCGCACGGGTTGTGCATGTATCGTAGCGGGATTCCGATAAGACCCGTCGCGACGCCGCTGCGAGTGAGTTGAATCACGTTGGCATCGGTGCCGGTCCCCACTCCGCTAGCAGCTACTTGGTGGGGGATCTCCTGGTCCCTGGCGACCTTGAGCAGCCGTTCAAAAACCTTCCGATTGATGTTGGGTCCCCGCACGATGACCGGCCCTGCACCGAGCTTAATATCAGCCCCTTTGCGCTTATTCGCATCCGGGATATCGAAGGCGTGCGTCACATCGATGGCTACCGCCACCTGAGGATCGACGGTGTAAGCTGCGGTGCGGGCTCCGCGAAGCCCGATCTCCTCTTGGACTGCCGACACGCCGTAGACCGCGGCCTCGTGGGAGTCGTTGAGGGCCCTCAAGGTCTCTGAAACGCAGAAGATCCCCACCCGATTATCGAACGCCTTAGCCACCGCTTTTCCGCCTTCGAGCTCCTGGAACTGGGCTAACATAGTGACCGAGTCTCCGATAGCCACCAGCTCTTTAGCGTGCTCGCCGTCCCGGGCACCGATATCGACCCACAGCTTATGGAGTTCCGATTTCTTCTTGCGCTCCTCGGCATCCATTAAGTGGATCGCCTTCTTCCCGAGCACGCCCGGGATGGAGCCGGTCGCGGTATGAACCAGCACCCTCTGACTCACCATGACCTCTTCGTCCCAGCCGCCCGACGTGGCCAAAAAGAGATAGCCGTTCTCATCGATGTAGCGAACCAAGAAGCCGATCTCGTCGCTATGCCCGTCGAGCAGAACCCTGGGGCCCCCGCCCTCGTTCTTGACTGCGATCACCGACCCCATGACGTCGGTCTCCACCCTATCGCAGACCTCTTTAAGACGTCCGCGATACAGCTTCTGGACAGCCTCTTCGTAGCCGGGTCCCCCGTGCGATTCCACCAATGACTTGAGATAATCGAGAGCATCTTTATTCATGCGAATGCCTTCTCAGTCCACCTCTGCAGCGCCTTCTCTTCCGGCTCGCTCCGGGGCGATCCATGAAGCGATTCATAAAGCGATCCATAAAGGGATCGAGGCGAACTCTCTCGCAGCTAAGACATCTTGCATTTCGAGTGCCGCAACCGAAACCCAGGGGGAAGAATGTCGAAAACGAGCCAGAACCCTTTCACCGATCCCGCCTTCTGCCGAGCCGTGCTACCGCACGCACAAAAGCTCGCTAGCTTGGGGCTTTGGGAATACCGCCCTTTAGAGAACCGGCTCCACTGGAGCGAAGAGACCTTCAAGATCTTTGGAGTCGCGCAAGAGAAGTTTGGAGGGCGGGGCAACGACTTCACGGATCGCCTACACCCTGAGGATCGAGACGCCCATCGAACCCTCCTCGAAGAGGCCGATCGAGGCGGTCTACCCCACCATAGTCGTTATCGGGTCCGCCTCCCTAACGGAGAGCATCGCTGGGTCGAAGAGCGCGGTGAAGCCGAGCGCAACGCCGACGGGGTCGTCACCCGGCGCTTCGGCGTGGTCAGGGCCCTCGACGACACCCGGTAGCCGTAAGCTACCCTCTCGCTGACCTCCACCCCGACGCACAAAGCTCGTAGAGGTGTAAAAAACCTGCCGCCATGCAGGTCTTTTGTACTACTTTCGACAAGGGGGAAACGATGCGAAATCTCAATCTGCGCGCTCCGACCCTCATCGCACTCCTAGCTTTACTCTTGACCTGGGGCGTCGGCTGCAGGAGCTCGGTGGAGACCGCCCCCGTGGGCACGGCCACCCCCTCGCCCCCACCTCCTCAGGAGCCTCGGGAGCCCCAGGCTCAAGAGAGCACCGGAACGGTCATCCACGAAGGGGACGGCTTCCGGGTCCTCGAGTTGACCGACGGCCTCGATCACCCTTGGGGCCTAGCGTTTCTGCCTGACGGTTCGCTGCTCGTCACCGAACGATCGGGCCGCCTCAGAAAGTTCCAAGACGGGCAGCTCTCGGACATGGAGATCTCCGGCGTACCTGAAGTTCGAGCCCAGAACCAAGGAGGGCTGCTCGACATCGCACTGCATCCCGACTTCGAGAACAGCCCCTGGGTCTACCTTGCCTACAGCAAGCCCGGTGAGCGGGGCTCTACCACCGCGGTGGCTCGCGGGCGTCTCGTCGACGGCCAACTCGAAGAGACCGAAGACATCTTTGTTTCCGAGGCTTGGGGTAGCGGCGGCCGGCACTTCGGTTCGTGCTTGCTCTTCGACTCCGAGGGCTATCTTTTTATCACCATCGGCGATCGGGGCGAGATGGAGCGCGCTCAGAAGCTCTCAGACCACGCGGGAACCACGGTTCGACTCAACGCCGACGGCTCGGTCCCCGAGGACAACCCGTTCGTCGGGCAGTCCGACGCCCTCGCCGAGATCTACAGCTACGGACATCGAAACGCCCAGGGGATGGCGTGGCACCCGCTTCACCGCGAGATCTGGCAGAGCGAACACGGACCGCAAGGAGGCGATGAGCTCAACCGACTCACAGCCGGAGCGAACTTCGGCTGGCCCCTGACCACCCACGGGATAGACTATGACGGCAGCATCATCTCCGAGGAGGCTGAACGCCCGGGGGTCGTCTCTCCCATCCTCCACTGGACCC
>CAZDLH010000035.1:0-10970 GCA_964505925.1 uncultured Burkholderiales bacterium | reverse complement strand
CCCCTCCGGGCTTATATCCGACGGGAGACCTAGGTAGTGCCGAAAAAACTTCTGCTCCGCGTCGTAAGCCGGATCGGTGTACCAGCCCTTCACCGTATCGTTATCGTGAGTTCCTGGATAGACCACGAAATTGCGATCGTAATGGTGAGGGAGAAACTCGTTCGCCGGGTCGCTGAAAGCGAACTGCAGCACCTTCATTCCCGGGAACTCGAACCGATCCCTAAGCGCCGTAACGTCCGGGGTAATATCCCCGAGGTCTTCAGCTACGATAGGAAGCTCTGGAAACTCTTTCTGCAAGCTCTTGAAGAGCTTCTCTCCCGGGGCCTCCACCCAGGCCCCGTTTCGCGCGGTGGTCTCGCCGGCCGGGACTTTCCAGAAGGCCGCAAAGCCCCGAAAGTGATCGATCCGAACGGTATCGAAGAGCCGCAGGGACGACCCCACTCGCTGCTTCCACCACCCGAACCCCTGCTTTTGGTGGCGGGACCAGTCGTAGAGCGGGTTCCCCCAAAGCTGCCCGTCAGCCGAGAAGTAGTCTGGTGGCACACCTGCTACAGCCTCGGGGCGGCGCTCTTTGTCGAAGAGAAAAAGCTCTGGGTGGGCCCAAGCATCCGAAGAGTCTAAGGCTACGAAGATCGGCAGATCTCCTAACACCGAGACCCCTCTCCGGGTCGCCTCTTTCCGAACTCGGCCCCACTGTTCGAAGAAGAACCACTGCAGGACCTTCTGGCCATCTATCTGCGAGGAGTGCTCGGAGCGGAACGTCTCTAGCGCCTTCTTCTTCCGCAATCGCAAAGGCTTCGGCCAGTCGCTCCAGGCCTTCTCGTAGACCCCTTTAGCGGTCATAAAAAGGGCAAAGTCATCGAGCCACCAGGCCTGGGCCTCGCAGAATTTTTCGTAGTCGGCCCGCTGCTTGCGATCCGCTCGAGAAAGGAAGCGCTGCGCTACCTGAAGCAGGATGAGCCGATACCGCTCATAGAGCGCACCGTAATCGATCTTCGCGCCTTCTGCGGAGTGTTTCCCCTGAGCGACCTCCTCCTCGGTGGCCAGCCCCCACTCGTGAAGGACCTCGAGATCGATGAGATACGGATTGCCCGCGTGGGTCGAAAAGCTCTGGTACGGGCTATCGCCGTATCCGGTGGGGCCGAGAGGTAGCACCTGCCAGACCGATTGGTGATGCTCGATACAGAAGTCGAGAAAGCGTTCGGTCTGACGGCCGAGCGTGCCGCCGGGAAACGGTCCGGGTAGAGATAAAGGGTGGAATAGGATGCCAGCTCGTCTGTTCATTTGCATCCGTCTTGAACGTCGGTCTCTATCTTCCTGGCTAGGGTCGCCGGCATCTATCTGGCTTCCCCATCCCGAAGAGAGCGCCCTTTAGAGCGGGAGGAGCCACGGGTAGTCGTCGGCGCTCTGGCACTCCCAGACCGCCTCGAGCCACCTTCGAACCCGCCGCACATACAGTTCACTACAGCCCAACAGCTCCTCTTCGATCAGTCCGAGCTCCCCGCGATACAGCAGCTTAGAGTCCGTGGGGCGCTCCCCCGATTCGGCTCTGTCGGAGACGAACCATCCCACCCAAGTGCCGGTGAGGATCCGATCACCCGGTGAAAAGGAAGCTCTCCATACCCCTTCGTAGGCCCGCGACTCACCGTCTACAGTGATGGCGCCCTCGATATCGCCTTCCAACCGGTTCTCCGACCTATCGTAGCCTCCCCGAAAGGTGAAGTCCTCTTGGTGGGCCAGACCTCGGTAGCTGTGGTGACCCTCGACCTCTTCCCCTCGGAGGATCCATCGGAGCCGCCCTACGCACCGATCCAGATGCTCGTTGAGCGTACCTGCGTAGAAGGTAGGGGTGTCCGGGTCCTCCGGCAGAGCGAGCGGCGGGGTGAACCGATGAATAGGATGGAAAGTGCGGGGGAGGTCCAGCACCATAAAGGAGAGGTCTCGTTCTCTTTCGAGGTCGGTCTTCTCTTCGGCTCGGAGGACCGTCACGAAGAGAATGTCGTCTAGCGGTGCCATCTCGAAACGGTAAGCGGTTTCCCGAAGCAGCTGGTTGAGCTGAAGCAAGATCCGGAAATCGAAGACCCCGTCCCACAGATCCGCCGTCAGCGCGCACTCTCGCTCCTGGAACTCGAAGCCCAACTGGATGGGGCCCTCCGGACTATCCCAAAGCTCCTCCACGTCCTTGGGTAAGAACGCTCCCCGGCTGATCTTCGCCAAGGCGTTTAGGGTGGCGACGTAGGCGTCGTTGCCCTCCTGCAGGGCATCCCCGAACTCAATACTGTCGTAGAGGGCTCGGAGCGGATCGCACGACAGAAGAAAAAGGTCGAACTCGGGGGTCTGTAGCTCCTCGAGGTCCAGCTCTTCAACCTGGTTCTGGGCGGTGAGGTAAGGTAGCAGCTTCTCGACCACCTCCGACGTGTCGCCCTGGATAGTCGAGAAAAACCCTCTGGCACGGTAGAAGACTACCGCCTCGGTGAGCCACTCCTTCAAAGAAGCCTGAGTCAACATCTAGGCGAACCTTCGGGAAGACGCCGCACCCCACCTTGAGGCCGACCGCCGATCGGCGCCGACAAGCTGGCGACCGCCGACCGGCAGCGGCGTTAGATCGCCACGAGTCGCTCGCGGAGCGGTTCGGAAACTTCACCGACCGCCTCGCGATACCGCTGGAGCGCCGCCTCCAACGCGCGCTCGCGCAGCGCTCGGTCCAGTACGACGACCAGGTCCCACCAACGCTCGGACTGTTCGTTCCGCCGCGCAGGATAGCTGAGAAACGGACCGTTCGCCGATTCGATGAGCTTGGTACTGACCCGAATAGGACCGAACTGCACCTCTACCGCGGCGAGAGCGCCGCCCTCTCGTTGGAACGGGGTCACACTAAGGATCTGGGGTTGGAGATTGTAGGTCATTTCGACCTCCTGGAATCGTGGTGTCCGAGCGGGAAGGACCTGCTCAGACCCGGAAGCGCCTCTGGCTTCAGCCATAGCATACCTTAGTCGTGTGACCGTTTTTCGGCATGGCTATGAACGGATGGTTAAGAGCATGTGAGCGGGATATGAACAGGCCCGGCCCCAGGCTTGAAACGGACCTTATTCGGCCAACTCCACCGAGATGGTCTGGTCTTGTCCCTCGCGCTCCACTTCGAAGCGCAGATTGCTGGTGTTCCGGAGTATGCGGTAGATGGCAGTCAGCGACTCCGGCCCGGTTATGGGCGTGCCGTTAAGACTGCGGACCACGTCTCCGTTCTGTACTCCGAGACGAGCTAACGGATGAGAACTGCTCGGAATCGAAACCTTCATTCCAACGATATCGCCCTCTCGGAGTACAGGGTTCATACGGAAACCTTGGCCTGCGAACTCGGTGGGATTATCCAGGATATTTCGCAGTTCGCGCTGAGTGAGAATAGCGGGGGCCTCGCCGTCCGCCTCCTCCTCGGTCTCCTCTTCAGAGGGGACGATCGGTTCATTAGGTCGTCGAGCCGAAGCTTGGACCGAAGGGGGAGCCACATCGGTGGCGACATCCATCTCTAGAACTATGCTCTGCCCGCTCGCCTCCAGACGGATAGAGTACGGCTCTACCAAAGCCAGTGTGTACCCAGCGATCTCCTCACCCGCACTGACCACCACGACTTCGTTGTTGAGTTCGAGCATAGCCAAGCCGGTACCACCGGCTCCGGCCATGGTGCCTTTCAAGCGAAGGTTCTTCGGTTCGGCCGGCTTCTGCCCCGCCTGCCCCGAAGGTCGAACGGTGGGAGAGCCGTCGGCGGAGACCGCCCCGGCTTCGGCTTCCGCCTCCTCGGGCTTGGTCGTCTCGAGCAGCGCTACCAGCGCTGGTGGGACCGCCTGCGCTGGCACATCCTCTCTAGCCGCGGGCACGTAAGCCGTGGGGATCGGCTTGGGAGGCACCTGCAGACGTCTCTCTAGGAGCGCCGCAGTACTGTCGGCGGAAAAATAGGCAAGCCCGAGGACCAGCCCCCAAGAGATGGCTTGCTGGACCTGCTCCGGGAGGATCACCGTGACCCCCGATGGACCCTCATAGAGCGCTCTAAGGCTCGATGCCCGCTAAGATCGATAGCGTACTTGGTCACGATCGCAGGCCACTCTCCGAGGTCTCGATGGTCTTCGAGAATAAGGCCTAGGTCCAGACTCGCCATCCGGGCTAGAGCCAAAGCGATCCCTTTCTCGGCAAGTTCGAGAGAGGTCTCGTCTAAGAGAGCCTTCTCCGAGTCGTGCACTCGATAGAAAGCGTACAGCAGCGGAAGCAGAGCTCGTTTCTCTCCCGGAGTGATCCTTTCTAGATCGTAGCGCAGGGCCAAGCGTTCGGGATGGTCGGCTCGACGCCGAGCGATCAGTACGGTGTTGGGAGCGTAGCCGGTCAACACCGGGTAGATCCCGGAGAGCGGGCCTTCGGTCAGGACGTCCGGACGGATCCCGTAGGCCAGACTGATCTCGGACCAGTTCAGGTCCTCTCCGAGGCGGGCCGCCAACAGGCTATCCATAGGGAACGGCTTGAAATAAGATATCGCGCCTGCCAGCACCCAGTCGCCTGCGGTCAAGCCCGCTCCGGCGGGCTTGAGAAGCTCGCCGTCCGGCACACCTAGAGGGTCCTTGAGCACGCGACGAATGGTCTCGACGTCTCGGCGCTTGAGATGGAACCGGTCTGCCGTCACCATGGAAGGAACGGTGGGGGAAAAGGGCGGCAACACCAGCGTCGGCCCTATGCCCGGGGCCGGGTCGGGGAGAAAGTGTAAGACCGGGGGTTGGCCGTCGTTACGACCGAACCAGAGAAGGTCCCTCACCTCCTTGGGGAGATCCTCCACCTCGAGCCCCAGGGTATTGGCCACTTCGGCCCAACGAGCACCGCCGAGCAGAGCTCTCTGTTCGAGCACATCGTTGAGCGAGAGGCCCTCGTTCATATAGGCCAGAGCCACCAACGTCTCGGCGTAGGAGTAGCCCGAGTAGAGCAGCTCCTCGACCACTCGGTCGGGGAGTCGGTAGGCTCCGGCGATCCAGGTAGCAGCGAAGCCGGTATCCACCGCCGCCACTTTCTCGCGAGCTTGCAGGTTCGAAGCCGGCTGGGCCCCCAGCGGGGAACTCGCCAAAAAGGCAAAGAGCGTAAAACCGAGTATGAGAGCTTTGCTATTGCGAAATGGCATGGCTTGGCGTTCCCTCTAGGGGAAGCGCTTCCTCCAGAGGTCCCTTTTCCTTATGTTCTAGGCTCTAAACCGAATCCGGCGAAGCCCTCGCTTTGAGAAACCCACGGCGTCGGAAGCTGTTCCTGTCTCCACAGGTTTTAACTCATGCGTTTAGGACATGCTTAGTAAGTGATCCCGGTCGGAAACCACAGAGCAGACCGTCGAGGCTTTACCCTTGTCGAAGTTTTAGTAGCGATGGCTATCGCCGCCATGGGGTTCGGTGTAGTCCTTCATAGTGTAGGGCTTCAGATGACGTTAGTGGCCCAAGCCACGGAGAGACATCAGATGCTGCTTTACGCATCCCAAGTTTTAGAAGCGAAGCTGTCCGCAGGTTACGACGGAGCCGAGATCCTCGACGCCCCCATCGGGTTCGACCAGAGCTCTATCGACAGCTCCGGTGATAACGAGGTCGCTGTGCCCGACTTTCTATATAGCGTCGACGGACAGCCCGTCACCGCCGACCCCCGGATCCAACAGGTCACGGTGGAGCTGGGCGCCCGCATCTCCCGTGTACGACTCTCAGCCTATCGCTTGCGGATACCCCGCCAGTGATCCGCTCCTCTACCAAATCGGGTCGCGGTGTGACCCTCACCGAGATGCTCCTCACCCTCGGTCTAGTAGCGCTGGCCTTCACCTTGCTGACGACGACCTTGATCCAGATCGCGCGGTACGTGCGGGACGGGCGTCGCGTGGCCACCGAGCGAACCCAGCTTCTCCGCACCGTAGAGGACCTCAGATACCAGCTTCGTTCACTCTACTACCCTGCTGAATCCGGCGCCCCAGGCCTGTCCGGAATGAGGGGCATCGAATCGAACCGCGATACCCTGAGGTTTCTCACCGCCCACGGTCGGCGCAACCGGGGCGTGGTCGAGGTCGGATATCGCTTGGCCAATACCGAGCTCGAAGACGGGACCGAGGGGATGGCGTTGCAGTTTCGCGAGTTCCCGTTTCGCCGAGACGAACTGAGGAGCCTCGATGAACAACTAGAGGCTCCATGGGCCCTGAAGCTCTCGGCGGTCGACTCCTTTCAAGTAGAGTACTCGACGACCGGTGTCGAGTGGCAACGCGAATGGCAGGAAGCTTCCCCGCCCAGGGTCGTCCGCATACGTATCGTGCGCTCTCCTCCTAGTCGGGATCGCTTCGTCTTCGATGTGACTCCCGGGATCGGGGCCGGCCGATGGTGATCGTTATGGTCCTAGGCATGATCATGGTGGCCATCACGCTCACCAGTATGTTCGGGCTCGACAGCAGCAGCTTGGACTTGTTTCAGCGCCAAGCGTACGGACGAGAAGCGAACTACCAGGTGGCCCGGTCGGCCTTCGAGCTGGGTCTTGCTCTTCTTCGGGTAGACGACGACGAGGTAGACAGCGCTGAGGACATCTGGGCCGCGGGGCCTCAGGAGATGACTTGGGAAGGTCGGCTCCTGAGACTGGAGGTAGAGGATGAGGAGCGAAGGTTCCCCATCAATGCACTGGTTCCGGAGTCCCAAGCCTTAGGCGAGATCTTCACTCCGAACGAAGAGCAGGACGCACTGGCGAAAGCTCTCTCGCGCTTCCTCGATCGTCAGGGCCTACCCGGACAGTCGGCCACCGCGGCTGTGGTGGACTGGATGGACTGGGACTCCACCCCTACCGCCGGCGGCACCGAAACCAGTATCGACCCATCGGTGCCGGTCAAGAACCGCCGGCTCGACTCGTTCGAGGAGCTGGCTTACATCCGCGACTGGCGCAGTCCTGGACTCCCTCCTCCGCTTCCTCTTCTAGGAGGGGCGGCTGCCGCCTTCGCACAAGGAGACGCTTTGGACGCTGTAGACGAATCGACGTTTGCCGACAGCGGCGCATCTGAGCTGAGCGTCGATCCGAGCAACTGGTCGGACTGGCTCAGCGTGCACTCTAAAGGGAAGGTCAATGTCAACACTGCACCGAGAGAGATCCTTCTCTGTCTGGATGAAGATATGACCGAGGGCCTGGTCGACGAAATTGTTAGAAAAAGGCAAGAAGGCGCATTGAAGAACGAAGACGCTCTTCGAGACCTACCTATGATGAATGAGGACTTACTCTTTCGTTTGGGTCGACTCATTCGATTTAATAGCGAGCACTTTCGGGTCCGCATCGCGGTGACTACGCAACCCGGTCCGATCCGACTCGAAGCCGTCGTACAGCGCGACGGTCGAGAGCCGAAAGTCGTTCGCTGGGAGGTCTACTGAGCCTTGCTTTGGTCTAGCGGGATAGATAAGGGGACCTCGAGCACTCGAGAAGTCTCGGTAAACGTGCTCAACGGCCGTGCTGATTTCACGAGCCAGAAGCGCTCGTTCTCCTCTTTCGTAGCCCTGCCATCCTCAAAACTAACTTTTAGACGCATCTTTTTACCCGCGGCGAGCAAAGCGGTGCGACAGCAGGTCATATCTGAAGAGCTGAGCTACTCGCTCCCGTTCCCCCTCTCGGATGCACACTTCGGTTCGGTCGAACGGGGTGAGGAAGCTTGGGTGGTGGTAGCCCCCGAATCGATCGTCGAACCGCTCCAAGAGCTCTACCCTAAGGCGCAGCTCGAGGCCGAGCCCCTCTGCTACCTGCGCGCTGCCCGCGCCGCGGGTATAGAGCGGGCTCTGGTGGTCGACCTCGGCGCTTCTAAAACCGTGTTCTGCGGTCTCGACGACGGGCAGATAGGCCAGGTTCGCGTTCTCCTGCGAGGAGGGGAAGCCCTCACCGACGCGATCGCCGAGCAGGCCGGCTGTGTCAGACCCGAAGCCGAAGCCCTCAAGATGGAAGAGGGGTTAGAGCACCGGGCCGTCCGAGAGTTCTACAGCGAGCTGCTTCAGGAAGCCCTCCTACCCTCGCCCCTACCCTATCAGCGGGTTCTTCTGTGCGGCGGCGGCAGCGGGACCCCGGGACTACTCGGTTTCCTCTCGAAAGCCTGGGGTCCCGATGTCGACATAGAGCCTTTTCCCCTACCGTCGGAACTCAGCGCCTCCGATCACGTGACCGCCTACGGGGCCGCTTTGGCGGGGCGCCCACGCTCCATCCGGTTAGCGATGGACCACGACATCCGCAGGTCGCAGACCGACGGTCGACCCCCACTTCGGTTCGCTCCGTTGGTGTTCGGACTGCTCCTGCTGGTTTTGATGACCGTCTCGGTGGAGACCAGACTCGCGAGCCTACAAGAGCGAGAAGGCCTGTTAGCCGAATCGATCAGGGTGGCCGTCGAACCCGTTCTCCAGCGGAAAGAGGCGCTCGAACCAGACCAGGTCGTGAAGACGCTGCGGGCTCAACTCGAAGAGCAGCGCGCGGTTGCGAGTAGCTCCCCCGGCCAGGTCATGAACAGCCTGGGGCGGAGCGCCAACGCGGTGACGAACCAAGATGAGGCTCTGCTCTACAGCGTAATATTTGAAGAGCGGAAGCTCAGGCTCGAGGGTCGAGCACAGTCTCTAGCCCAATCCGAGGAGATCCGCTCCGGTCTCGAACAGGTCCTGCTAGGAGTGGAACAGGTACGAACCCGCCCCTCTACCGGAAACAGCTTCATCTTCCAGCTAGAAGGGCAGCTACCCGAATCATGAGTGAACTAGGATCCTGGGATCGGAATCTGTTGGCCTGGTTCGCTTTTGGGCTCTTCCTACTGCTCTACCTCACCCTGTATTTCTTCCCCCGAATGCAGACGGTCTCAGAGACGGAAGCCTCTATCCACACGTTGAGGACCGCTCGCCAGGAGGTCGCAGTGCTCCTGCCCCAGGTAGCGCGCACCGCCTTTAGCACGCCGATCCCCGAGCCGGACGTACGGACCTGGATCGCCAACAACGCCCTGGGCGGTCTGGACCAGAACCTGGTGGCCAACGATAGCTATCAGGAGGGTCGGGGATCCCAAGTGAGACTCCGTCGACTACAGCCGGAGCAAGCCGCCCGATTCCTTTCTGAGCTGACCCGCGTTAGGCTCGTCATCGAAAAGATGGATCTCCAGGATTCCGATCAGGACGGGCGATGGGATCTCGAGATCTCGGTACGAATTCCGGAGGGCTCGTGAGAATATTCCTCAAAACCGTCGCTTTCCTAATCGTCTTCCTCGCTGTTTTGGTCTGGCAGTTCCCCTACGAGACACTCATGGAGCGCTCCATCCGACGAGCGGAGGCCTCCACCGGGGCCACCATACTGTACCAGCCGGTATCGGCCTCACTGTTCGGGGTGCGGGTGAGCGATCTCCAGATCACTCTCCCCTCCGGCCCGTCGATCAACTTCGATTCAGCTCGCATCTTCCCAACGCGCCGCGGGATGCGAGCCACCGCCTACCAAGGTGAAAACGAAATGGCGATCCGGTTAACGCCCACTCGCATCGAACTGAACCTAGTAGACATCAACGTCGACACCGGTAGCGAGGTCGTCGGGACCGCCCGGGTGACCGGGGAGCTCGGCTACGCCCTCGCCGCTCGAGAGGGTGAGGGAGCCCTTCGGTTGGTGGTTCCCGAGCTAAAGCTCGCACTACCGATACCGGAGACCTCAGTCGAGATCGGCTCGAGTTTCGTCATCCGCAACGTGGCCGAGGAGGGGCCGCCCCGCACCGGGGTATCCGCCGAGGTCAAGCTGCTGAGCGGAGACAACCTATTTACCGCCAACGGTACTATCTCAATGCAGAGTATGCCGCCCCCCTATCGGCCCGAACTCAACGGAAATCTCCGTTTTGAAGCTCCGACCGGTCGGGGCACTCTAAGGCTAGGGGGAAACTGGGATAAGCCGGTTACGAGCATCATTCCCAACTAGGAATCCACTATGAAGAACGCTACGAAGAGAGATTTCGGCGACCGTTCCAGGGGATCGAAAAGCCGAGAAGAGGTAGAGACGATGGTTTCGACGTTAATGAGAAATCGTAAAGGGTGGCTCGCGCTGCTGTTTACTCTGCTCATGGCAACCGCGGTATGGGCCCAGCCCCCGCAACCGCCCCCACCCGACGAACCTTTGATCAGCGACCAGATGTCTCAAGCTCTACGGTCGGGTCGAGTGACTCTCAACTATGAAAACGTAGATATCCGGCTACTCGGCCGACTGATGGCCGAGCTTACGGGCCGCAACATCATCTTCGACCAAAGCGTCCAAGGGAAGATCACGGTAGCCTCATCCCAGGCGGTCAGCGCAGACGAAGCTTGGCAGATCTTTCGTCTAGCTCTGGAACGCTACAATTTCGGAGTGGTCGAGTCCAACGGAGTGACCCAAGTACTACCCTTGAAAGACATCCGGAAGTACGCTCCGGTGATCAAAAACCCGGGCCCGGTTCGAAGCAACATGTCGGTGGGAGTCCTGATCTTCCAGCACGCCGATGTCAACCTGATGCAGAACGCTCTGCGCCCTCTTCTTTCGGATATCGGAGAGCTACAGCCCTACGTGCCGTCGAAAGCCATCGTGGTCGCAGACCGAGGTCCGATCGTCGAGCGTATCGCGGCCACCGCCCGCCACCTGGACCAGGCCCACGACGCTGAGTTGGTGTCGGTGATCTTTCCCACCTACGCCGAAGCCACCGAGATCGCCCCGATCCTAGAGGAACTGGTCAACCCCCAAGGCATCCCGGCCGACCAGCGAACCCAAGTCAAAGCTTTCCAGCCCTCCAATGCGATTTTGATCTACGGCCGTCCCGAAAGGATTCGCCAAGTCAAAAGTATGCTCAGCCGCGTCGACGTTCCGGCGGCTGCGCCGGAGGATGTTCAAGAGCCTCGCTTTTACGTGATCCCGCTACAGAATGCAAACGCCGAAGAGCTAGCCCGTATCCTCTCCGAGATACTGGCAGAGAAGTCGGACCTTCA